>JAVXIV010000313.1:0-2411 GCA_036785645.1 Hungatella sp. | reverse complement strand
CGGCAACGGCGACCGTCATCATCATCAAAGCCATTACCATCATCAATGATATGTACGTTCCATACCTGTATATGCCCAAGAACAAGTTGAGAACCTTGACGACGTTCCTGATGAATTATGCCAATGCCCAACAGGGATCCTGGCAGAATCTGGCGGCGGGTATCATCATTATTATGCTTCCAACCATTTTGATTTACATCTTTTTCCAGAAATACATTCTGGCGGGGATTGCATCCGGAGCTGTCAAAGAGTAAACTGAGAATCAGTACAAGAATGAATCAGAAAATATGGAGGAAAATTGAATGACGAATCATACCGTTCCGGATTTGGCGTGGCTGGAAAACCCTGAGGTTTTTCGTGTCAATCGTGTAGATGCACATTCTGACCATCGCTATTATGAGAGTAAGGAAGAATTGGAGGCGGGGCAGATGCGTCTGCACCGGTCTTTAAACGGAACCTGGAAGTTTTCTTATGCACGCAATCCGTCCTTGCGGCAGCAGGACTTTTATCAAATGGATTTTGATATTACCAACTTTGATGAAATTCAGGTGCCCGGGCATATTCAGCTGCAGGGTTACGACAAGTGTCAGTATATCAACACGCTTTATCCGTGGGATGGCCATGCACAGCTGCGTCCGCCCCATATTGATTGGGAGTACAATCCGGTGGGAAGCTATGTAAAAGAATTTGATCTGGATGGTGCGTTCGAGGATAAAGCAGTGTTTGTCTCTTTTCAGGGAGTCGAGACGGCTTGTTATGTATGGCTCAATGGACATTTTGTGGGCTATAGCGAGGACAGCTTTACACCATCGGAGTTTGAACTGACCCCCTATCTGGAAAAGGCGGGAAACCGACTGGCAGTTGAGGTGTACAAGCGCAGCAGCGCCGCTTGGATCGAGGATCAGGACTTTTTTCGATTCTCCGGAATCTTTCGCGATGTGGATCTCTATGCGATTCCCAAAGTTCATGTGGCCGATCTGTTTATAAAGGCGGATTTGGTGAATCAATATCGGGATGGCTGCATTCATGCGGAATTAAAACTCGTGGGAGAATTGGTGAATCACAAGATCATGGCGGTCTTAAAGGATCAAGAGGACATGGTAGTATGCCGCTGGAAGCAGATTCCATGTGCAGGCAAGGTGACCTTGGCGGAAGAGATTCCGATGATTCATGACTGGAGTGGAGAAAAACCGGAGCTCTATACCTTGCAGGTGACGATTACCGATGAGCGAGAGCGTGTAGTCGAACTGGTTACACAGCCGGTAGGATTCCGTACCTTTGAATGGAAGGATAAGCTGCTGTGTCTCAATGGGAAACGCTTGGTGTTCCATGGCATCAACCGCCATGAATTCGATGCGCATCGCGGACGTGCTGTTACAGAAGAAGATATGCTGTGGGATATTCGTTTTATGAAGCAGCACAATATCAATGCCGTACGCACCTGCCATTATCCCAATCAAAGCCGTTGGTATGAACTCTGCGACCGGTATGGCATCTATTTAATCGATGAAGCCAACTTGGAGAGCCACGGATCTTGGCAGAAGCTGGGACAGGCAGAGCCATCTTGGAACGTTCCGGGGTCTTTGCCGGAATGGAAAGCGTGCGTGGTAGACCGTGCGCAATCGATGTTGGAGCGGGATAAAAATCATCCGTCGGTGCTCATCTGGTCCTGTGGCAACGAATCCTATGCGGGCGAAGATATTTTGGCGATGTCACAGTTCTTTAAGAAAAGAGACTGCACCAGACCGGTGCATTATGAAGGGGTATTCTGGAATCGGGCATTTCAGGAGACCAGTGATATGGAGAGCCGGATGTATGCAAAACCGGAGGAAGTGGAAGCCTATTTGAAGAATCAACCGGAGAAGCCTTTTATCCTCTGCGAATATATGCATGCGATGGGGAATTCACTGGGTGGTATGAAGGAGTATACGGATCTGGCAGATCATTATCCGATGTATCAGGGCGGATTTATCTGGGATTATATCGATCAGGCGGTGGCAAGAGTGGATTTGGATGGTCGGGAAGTTCTGGGTTACGGCGGTGATTTCACCGATCGCCCGACCGATTACAATTTCTGCGGCAATGGAATCGTCTATGCTGACCGAACCGTTTCTCCCAAAGCCCAAGAAGTCAAATTTCTCTATCAGGATCTGGTGCTGGAACCGGGTCAAGACAGGGTTTTAATTCACAATAAACAATTGTTTCAAACAACGGCGGACTATGAATTTCATTATGTGGTATTGCGGGACGGAAGCTTGATTTGGGAGACCTGTTTTCAGGTAGAAGTAGCTCCAATGATGCAGGAAATCATCACAGTCAAAGCACCGGTATTTTCAGAAGCTGGGGAATATGCTTATCAGGTATCTGCGCTGTTAAAACAGGATACCTTGTGGGCAGAAGCCGGATTTGAG
>JAVXIV010000312.1:0-2416 GCA_036785645.1 Hungatella sp. | reverse complement strand
TATCATATTAATTTTTATTTGTTAAGCCTTATGCGAAGCGAAAATGAAAATTTGCGATTTCTATCTCATCTCCGACCTGTATTTCTGCTGTTTCATTGTTTTCCAAGCGCATTCCCGCCACACGAATCCCATTGGTTGAATTCAGATCGGTAATACGATATCGTCCCTCTTCCTCATCAATCCGCAAATGTAAACGGCTAACCGTGTCTTTGTTTAATACATAATCTACCAGATTTTCCTGCTTTCCGATCAGAAATGGATAATATGCAATCTGAATATCCGAAAGCTCGGGATCCAGACTCACAAACCGGTGTTTTTCCTTCTGCACCTCTGCATCAAACAAAAGCTGTGTCTGCGTTTCCTCCCCTTCTTCCGCTTTCACTTTCGTTTCCGCCCCCGCACCCGTATCCTCACGCACCTCGTCATTAAAAAACATTTGCCAAGACTCCTGTTTGTTGACCGCTACTGTATTCTCTTTTTTCTCTTTTTCCCAAAGCCCAAAAAACTGCCTGAGTTTTGCAAAAAAGCCGATCGCCGCTGTCTCTTCCTTCCCTTTTTTTCCTCTCTTCTCTTTCCTCTCTTCCTCCTTTTTCCCCTTCTTCTCTTTCTGCCATTCATTTTCCGGTTTTTGAAGGAATGCTTCTCCTTTTTCTGCTTCCTGCTT
This sequence comes from Hungatella sp., assembly GCA_036785645.1. GTDB lineage: Bacteria > Bacillota > Clostridia > Lachnospirales > Lachnospiraceae > Hungatella_A. The sequence goes on along the minus strand of JAVXIV010000312.1, from coordinate 1,752 downwards.
CATCGCCGTCTCGGTGCTCTCTTTCACCGTCAATCCGTGTTTTCTGTCTTGCTCGCTTTCCTGCCTATCCTCCCTCTTTGAAAATAGCAGTTTCAGTAAATCTTCCATTCCATAATTTTCCTTCAAGCTCTCCCGATAAAGGGCATAAGCCATAACCACACTGTCTTTATCCTGATAGTCTACTTTTCCCAGCAAATATTCCAAAAGCTTGCTCAAATCATTGGGAAAATCCGCCTTGCGTCCCGGAATCAAGCAAAGTCCCGGTTGAAAAGAATCCGGATCTACATAGATAAAGTCCGGCTGTAATAAAATCTCTTCTTCCTTTAAAAGAAACGATTCCATTCGGTTAATGGTAGATGCAATCTCTAACAGCAGACAGCGGATCTCTTCTGCCGTAATCGCCCGGTGTTCCAACAGTCTGCCAAGGGGCTGTTTGGAAGTAATTTCGTAACAAAAGAAGCTCTGCACATCCATCTTTTTGATCCGCAGCCGTAACAGTCCCTCGATTGGATTGCTGAGCATCATTTTAGCCGCATAACCATGCTCGTCCCGATTTTCTTCTATCATCAGATAATTGTGATTCATTTCACGCCTATAGCTGATCTCCATACTCACTCCTGTTCCTGCACCAAGCTCACCATCCTCATAAATTCTTCCGGTGCAAAGATATGACTTTTAATGCTCAAATCCCATCCGTCGCCGTTTAATTGACCCCGAATTCCCATTCCATCTTTTTCTATTAAAATTCGATAACTCAAGGAATCGATGGTCGGCATGATGCCCCCATCCTCTAGGTATCTTGCCGCCTCTACCATCCCATGCATTCTCATGGCACCGCTCGTCTGGCGGCACTGGCGGTATGCCGACTTTACCAAAAACACCATGGCAAATAAGACTGCAGACATCACAAAGGTGGCCTCTATCGTATAACTTCCTGCCGATTTTCTCATAAAGACATCACCCAGATTCCCACCGGCCAGACAAAAGGCAGAAAAGGAATGGTCCATTTTCGGACGGAACAGCCTTTCCATCTCCCCCACAGCACCAGTGCCAGACTATAGATACTGCTAAGAAGCAAACCGTAGCACAGCAAGCTTAGATTTTCCTGCCAGGTCAAATACAATCCCGACACTAAGAAAAACCATCCATCGCCTTCTCCAATTTCATGGTTGGAGATCCGATTAAGCCAAAGTAATGCCAGCCCCATACTGATTCCGATCGCATGCCCCAGCAATTCCGACCGCTTCATCGAACCAATTTGTGCCAACACGGCAACCGCCCCGACTGCCTCAAACAAATAAAATATCCAAACCGGGATCTGCTTGTTTTTTAGATCCAAACCCGCGGTCAAACATAAAAATACAAACCATATATTTTTCATTTTCTTCCTCCCGAACAATAAGAGCAAGCACCCAGATAGGCTACTTCCGACTTTTTTACAGCTCGCACATAGGCAACGATGGCAGAGCAGGAGGCCGTCGTATGATAGCGATCGCCACTTGGCATGATATACACAGACGTCCCGCCCTGCGCACCACATCGAGCACAAGGATGGTATTTGCCTCCACCCGCATTGCGGTATTGACCCACTTCCTCCAAGGAAACTCCGATCAATTGGTTATCCAGATAATGACAGGTGCGCTGTTCATGATAGCGATGGCTGTTCTTTCCTACATAGACAATCTCTTCCTCATCACCGGCTCCACTTCCTCCATCCCCTCTTCCACCATCTTTGCCAATCCAACCTCTGCG
>JAVXIV010000311.1:0-2459 GCA_036785645.1 Hungatella sp. | reverse complement strand
TTCTTTTGAAATGGCGGTTGTGCCGTTTATGGCCGGAGGCGGTACTATGCAGATGGCACGCATTTTTTATTCGGCGCTATTTTTTGTCATTGCGCTGTTTTTGGCACTGCGGCCGGATAAATTATCAGATCGTCTGGGCAAGATTCTGACTCCCTGTCTCCTGACGTTGATTGCCATTGTATTTCTGGGCTGTGTATTTCGCCCAATTGGTGCATATGGGATGCCAATGGGAATATATGGTAAAAATCCCCTGATACAAGGATTCTTGGACGGCTATCTGACCATGGATACCATTGCTGCTCTGAATTTTGGTATCATCATTGCATTGAATATACAAGCACGTGGGATCACAGAAGAACGTGCGATTGTGACGGGAACTATGAAAGCAGGCCTCATCGCCGGCGTAATTCTACTTCTGGTATATAGTGCGCTGGCACATATCGGTGCGATGACCGGTGAAACCTTTGGTGCTGCAGAAAATGGAGCAAGAACCTTGAATCAAGTGGTTCAGTTTCAATTTGGCAGCATCGGTATGGTGATTTTGGCGGCGATTTTCTTTATTGCCTGTTTGAATACCTGTGTGGGGCTTTTGAGCTGCTGCAGTAATTATTTTGGAAGTATCATTCCTTCGATCTCTTACCGAAGCTGGGTATTTCTCTTTGCCGGTGCCAGCTTCGTGATTTCGAATGCAGGTTTAAACAAGATTTTGGAGATCTCGGTACCGGTTTTAAATATTCTCTATCCGATTTCCATTGTACTGATTGTACTGGGACTGCTTCATCCTCTGATTCAGAAGCTTCCGATGATTTATCCGGCGGCAATTAGCTTGACGGGGATTGTCAGCATTGGGTCGGTGCTAGCATCCTTAAATCCGGACATCCCTTATCTGACCAAACTCCTGAATTATCTGCCATTTCAGGCACTGCAGTTAGGCTGGGTGCTGCCGGCGCTGTTGGGTATGGGAATTGGAGTGATCATTTCTCTGATTCAGAAGGTACATCTCCAATCTCAAAGCTAGCAAAAGGGACGGTAGTATCAAAAAGCGTAGTGCCATTTTCGGTAAAATGATACCGCACCGAACCGGATACACTTTCCAAAATGGTGCGGCTCATGGTTCCGCTTACCGGTGCAGCCAGAGGATGGGCATCTGTTTGCAGACAGGTGATAGAGAGACGCAGATTCCCTTGCTTTAGCACGACCCGCTTGGAGGTATATTCCAAGATGGAAACTCTTCGGTAGGTCGCCAGCCGATATTCGCGATTTTCACAGTAAACGGAAGCGATGCAGCCGGTGAAATGTGCTGCACCGATCGGAATATGTGCGATGGAAAGCATGACGGAGCAAGGGGAACCGGAAGGGGCGAGCCAGTCTCCGTGAGTCCATAGGTAAGATTGAGGAAAGGAACTTCCCCAATCTTTTTCTATATATCCGCTTCCGGAAGAAAAGTTGATGGGGGTTCCGTTTACATCCAAGACACCACAGAGGGGATGCGAAAGACTCAAGACACCATGATTACACTGCATAAAAGGCAGATACTGAAAGGGTCCCATCAGATCTGTCTGAGGTGGAGTCAGTGGACCATAGGAGAGCGCTCCGCGTACATAGAAGTCCTCGGTTACGAGGTCTACGGCGATACCGGTATCGGAAAAATGATTTTTACCGATTTGGAGCGAAAAGCGATCAGGTTGAATCAGGAACTGTTCCGCAGGAAAGAAAACCGAGCCGGTATAGCTTGGTGTGATGATCTGAATACTGACACTGGCCTGCCCTTGGTTGTCCACATGGAAAGCCGGAATGAGACTGATCGTAAAGGTACCGATGCGGTGCTTGAGATACCAACCTTCAAAAAAAGAGTGCTTTTTTTTCATACCGTGAAACTGTTTCATGGGGGAATCCTTTCTGTATTGCTGTAATAAAAGAATTATTTCCGTAAAGTAGATAGGCTATACCTTTTTCATTCTTGTTTCTTGAACGAATATTCGCTATAATGGAGAAAAGATCGAACCGAAAAGAGGAGAAGGATGGAAAAGAAGAAAATCCGCTATTTGATATCCACCATTGTGCTGATTGTGCTGCTCTTCTTAATGCCAAACAAACGTGCAGCACTTGTTACAGAAACCAATCCGACTGCGGCAGTGACCGCTGTAGAAACAAGGCAGTCAAAAGCGGCAGCAGAGGATGGCACAGAGTCTGCGGTGATTGCGGAGGACAGGGTGTATACTTCCAAGGATGAGGTGGCACTTTATCTTCATACGTATGGACACCTACCGGATAATTATATCACAAAAAAGCAAGCAGAAAAAGCAGGCTGGAACAGCAAGGCGGGCAATTTGAGCGAGGTGGCTCCCGGCAAGAGCATCGGAGGCAGCCACTTTGGCAATTATGAGGGACAGCTGCCCGAGCGGGATGGGCGTAAATACTATGAGTGTGACATTGATTCAGATGGCGGTTACCGAGAT
>JAVXIV010000310.1:0-2469 GCA_036785645.1 Hungatella sp. | reverse complement strand
GAGATCGCATCTGCTTGTTTTTGTTTCTTTCCATAATCCAATAATGCCTGTTTCCCACAGAGCAGCGACATCCGAATCCCTGTTTTATAATGGATCATGCCAATGATCTTGATGATTCCAATCTCACCGGTTCGTGCTACATGCGTTCCGCAGCAAGCACAAAGATCGCCGCCCGGTATTTCGATAATCCGAACCTGTCCGGTCAATGCTTTCTTGCTCCGATAAGGCAGGTGTGCCAATTCTTCCGGAAGCGGATAAGTCTCGGTGATCGAGAGATTTTCATAGATCATCCGGTTGGCTTCCAGTTCCAACTCTTCCACCTGTTCCGGAGTCAAGATGCCGTTAAAGTCAATCGTGATCTCTTCTCTTCCCATATGAAATCCCACATTGTCGTATCCATAGTGCTTATGTATAAGGCCCGATAACAGGTGCTCTCCCGAATGCTGCTGCATGTAGGAATAACGCCGCTCCCAGTCCAAAATGCCGGTGAGCGTATCGCCCGGTTTACAGTACACATCGGTCTCATGATATATGACCCCGTCTCTTTCATGTACAGCCGTCACCTTTGCCGTTCCAAGCGTGCCCAGATCAAAAGGCTGCCCGCCTCCCTCCGGATAAAATGCAGTACGGTTTAGCACCACCTCATAAGTCCCACCTTTTTCCTCTGTACAGCTTTCTACGATCGCTTCAAATGACTTCACATAAGGATTTTGGTAATATAATTTTTCCATAATTGTCCACCTTTATTCCCAATAATAGCTACAGTATATACAACTATAGCACATCTTACTCAAATAAATCATAAATTTTTTCAAAAAATAGAAACTGTGGCAGGCATCCCTACATATGATGGAGTGTAAACAAATTTTATCGGAGGAATGAACATGAGTGATTTAGCAGCAACAAACTGTGGTTGTGGATGTGATTGTGCAACCGGAGGAAGCGGCGGCGGCAGCAACATGATTTTCTTAATTATGATTCTCTTATGCTGCGGCGGCAATGGCGGTGGATGTTTCGAACATAGCAACTGTGGTTGCGGCAGCAGCGGCAGCGGATGTGACATGATCTGGATTATCATGCTGCTCTGCTTCTGTGGCGGTGGGAACAGCTTCTGCTAGGTATCACATCCGGAGTATGGCAACCGTGTTCTGCGGCAGCCATACTCTTTTTTTCGGTTGTGCTTGTATGCTTAATTCTTATTCCGATCCTTTTGAGGTTTGTTTTTCTGCAGTTCCGACTGCACACGATATCTTAGATTCTGCTTGACGTCTCCCTTTTCCTGTATTTTTCCATTTTCCATACATTCTTCATCAATCTCATACACTGTATTTCCATCTATCACCAGGCGGCCCAATCTTCATTCCTCCAAAATTTCTCATTACCCTGTATCATATGCATCAGGCATGATTTCTTTGCGGACTGCATATATTGTCAACAAGAAAACAGAAGGTTGGCTGATATGACGGAAGAACAAGATCTAAAACTAACCGATTTGGATTATCTGATCGGAAACCATCACCTGCAAATGATGAAAGCTGCGCTTCCTTACATGAAGGTTCCGGAGCAAAAGATGCTCTCTGTCTTTGTGAAATTCAATGAATTGCAACGCACGATTACCCTGTTTCATGACGAGGAGGTCGCCGCTATGGGAATCGCTTCTTTGGCAGATCAGAAAACTCCCTCTGATATGCTTCGTGCCATCAAACCCTATGGAAATGTAACAGAACAGAATATGATCGACCTGTTTTGCAAGGTCATGCAAGGAAATTCCTTAAAGAAAGCACCTCTGGAACAATTGAAGAGTTTTCTCTCTCCGGATCAACAAGCCGGTTTAGAAACCATGCAGCTCATCATGCAGGCCATGCAGGCATGAACCAAACAGAAAGTGAGGACGATCTATGAATACAGATTGGAAACAAGACCCCAAAGTAAAGGGGTTAAATCCCGAAAAAGTACAATTTTTGAGCAATTTAGTTGCGCAGTTGGAAACCCTTCCCAAAAATCAGATTCCCACCAAATTTCTATCACTCACCTTGGAAGCCAACCAGAGAGGAATTTCCTTTTCCGATCAGGAAACCAATTTGATGGTTGGAATTCTATCGAATTACATGAATCCGGCTGATCGAGGCAAATTGGATACCTTAAGAATGTTATCAAGAAAGCTGGCAGCCAAAAAATAGACTGAGCAAGTTTCTGCCCAGTCTGTCTCACTAACGATATTCCAGTTGTCCAATATCGGAAACGATTACAATCTTCGTCGATGCATCGACCGACTGAACCAATTGTTTCATCTGTTTCTCCGGAATGCGGATACATCCCTGCGATCCGGTATCTTCTGTAGATTTGGTACAATGGAGAAAGATTGCAGAGCCTGCATACGGGACGCAATCGGTGTTGTAGTTCAGAGCCAGTGCATAGTTATAATAGGGGGATGATGCCGTCATATCCTCGGCAGACGTCCAGACTTTC
>JAVXIV010000309.1:1679-2480 GCA_036785645.1 Hungatella sp. | reverse complement strand
GTTCGAGAGTGCAAATATGACGAGCGTGTCTTTTAGCACACACTCGGCTATGCCATTTGAGCTTATAAAAATAACAGGCATTTACTCTCCAATCGAATTGGTGTAAAATAAAATCAGAATGCGGGATGAGAGGGGCAGCAAATATGAATTTTGAAACTCAAAAATTGTTATATGGTGGTGATTACAACCCGGAGCAGTGGCTTGCGCGACCGGATATCTTGGAAAAGGATCTTGAATATTTCAAAAAAGCACATATCAATACAGTGACTCTGGGAGTTTTTTCTTGGAGTGCCTTGGAGCCGGAAGAGGGACATTATCAGTTTGATTGGTTGGAGGAGCGGATCGAAACCTTATATCAGAATGGAATCTCGGTTATTTTGGCAACTCCATCCGGAGCAAGACCAAAATGGCTTGCAGATCAATACCCGGAAGTACTTCGCATGACCGAGGATCGAAGACGTAATTTGTTTGGCGAGAGACATAATCATTGCTATACCTCCATGGTCTATCGAGATAAAGTAAAAGCAATCGATACGGAACTGGCCAAACGATTTGGCAATCATCCGGCGGTGATTCTCTGGCATATCTCCAATGAACTGGGCGGATCGTGCTTTTGCCCTCAATGTCAGAAGAAATTTCAAGAATGGTTAAAAAACAAATATAAGACGATTGATGAATTAAATGAACAATGGGATACTGCATTTTGGAGTCACCGCTATCAGCGATTTGAACAAGTGGAAGCACCTTCTTCTCTGGGAGAACGTGGACTGCATGGTTTGGTACTGGATTGGAACCGCTTTG
>JAVXIV010000309.1:0-1669 GCA_036785645.1 Hungatella sp. | reverse complement strand
TTAAGTGATATTAATGATATAAATTCAATAAGTGATTTTATGAATACAGAGATTCAGGCACTTCGAGATGCCGGAAGCTCCAAGCCGGTTACCACCAATATGATGTATGAATATAAGGGATTGGATTATCCCAAATTGGCAGATTCGCTGGATGTGATATCTTGGGATACTTACCCCGTTTGGCACAAGGGCAAGGAAGCCAAGATCGCAGAGGATACGGCTATGCAGCATGATTATTTTCGTTCTATGATCCCCGGAAGACCCTTCCTCTTGATGGAATCCAGTCCGTCTGCAACGAACTGGCAGGCCGTGAGCAAGCTTCGCCGTCCCGGCATGGTAAAACTGGCAGCGCTGCATACGATTGCACATGGTTCTGATGCGTCACTATTTTTCCAAATGCGGCAGGCCAGAGGCTCTATGGAGAAGTTTCATGGTGCCGTAATCGATCATTACGGCGGCAGTGATACCCGCGTATTTGAAGAAGTTACGGAAACCGGAAAAGCACTGGATGCGCTCTCGGAAGTTGCCGGAAGTGTCACCCGGTCTCAAGCAGCAATCATCTGTGATACGGAGAACTACTGGGCAGCGAAAGAAGCAAAAGGTCCAAGAAATCAAGGACTTTATCAGAAAGAAACACAGATGAAATGTTATCATGGAATGCGTCGTATGGGCATGGATGTCGATATCATTTCCATGGATGCCGATATCTCGTCCTATAAACTGGTGGCGGCTCCGATGGCTTATATGTTTCGAGAGGGATTTGCCGAACGCATCACCGAATTTGTCAGACTGGGAGGTACCTTCTTACTCACCTATTGGTCGGGTGTAGTGAATGCCAATGATTTGTGTTATTTGGGAGGGCGTCCTTATGGTCTGACCGAAGTCATGGGATTTTTAAGTACCGAAATTGATGGTCTCTATGATGGAGAAGAGAATGGAATCATTCCATGTGATGGAAATACATTGGGTTTGAAACGAAATTATCGCTGCAATCATCTGTGTGAATTGACGAAACCACTGTCGCATCAATCCGGATTCGAGGTCTTAGGTTCGTATGAGACAGATTTTTATGCCGGACTTCCTGCAGTTACCTGCAATACCTATGGAAAAGGAAAGGCCTATGCACTCTTGGCCGATGCCGAAGAAGCTTTTTATGAAGACTTTTTTGAAGCCTTATTGCAGCTTCCGGAATCCGGATTGCATACACCGATCGAGACACCCCTTCCCCCGGAAATCGAAATCAACTGCCGGGAAAAAGGCGATACGCAATATCTCTTTATTCAAAACTTTGGAGAAACCACCTCCTTCCCGCTCCTTAGAAAAGAGTGGAACGAAGACAGCGAAATACTGTACCGTGATGGCTCCGGTGATCGGTTAGAGAAGTGGGAGACGGTGGTAAGAAAGAGAGTTTAACGAAACAGTTGGTTTTATCGAAAAGCGATTCTGATTTTTGCAGAAAGTAGTATTACCTATGATTAGCACGGTATTCAGAAGGTGTAATGCCCTCCTGTTTCGTAAAACAGCGTATATAATAGCTGGTACTGTAATATCCTATTTCTTTCGAAATCTGACAAATTGTCAAACTTGTTTCTAAAAGTAATCGCTTGCTTTTTTCAATTCGTAATGCGATTAGGTAATTAATAAAGGTATGGCCGCTTCTTTTTTTAAA
>JAVXIV010000308.1:216-2498 GCA_036785645.1 Hungatella sp. | reverse complement strand
ATCAATCGTCCGGTGACAAGAATCTATCATCGCACACCTCCATCTAAAAGCAATTAAGCATTCAGCCTCTGCCTTACAATCTCATAAGCCAAGATCCCGGCGGCCACGGATGCATTCAGAGAATCAATATCACCTTTCATGGGAATAGATGCCGTCATGTCGCATTTTTCACGAATTAATTTTCCCACGCCATCCCCTTCATTGCCGATCACAAGACCGATCGGTCCGGTCAGATTCACGCGGTACATCAAGTCTCCGCCCATATCCGCACAAACGAACCACAATCCCTGTTTTTTTAGTTCTTCAATCGTCATAGCCAAATTGGTGACTTTAGCTACCGGTGTATAGTTTAAGGCTCCCGCAGAAGCCTTGACCACCGTTGCCGTCAGTCCTGCTGCTCTACGTTTTGGAATAATCACGCCGTGTGCACCCGCTAAATTAGCAGTACGAATAATCGCACCCAAATTGTGCGGATCCTCGATTCCATCCAGTAAAAAGATAAAAGGAGGTTCTCCCTTATCTTTGGCCGCCTGTAAAATATCTTCAATCTCCGCATATTTATAGGCAGCAGCCATCGCCATAACGCCTTGATGTTTGCCGGTCTCAGACATCTGATCCAAACGCTCTTTCGTGACATAATTAATGATGGTATCCTGTTTTCTGGCTTCTCTGGTAATGGATTGAATCGGGCCGTCTTTGCAGCCATCCATGATAAATAGCTTATCAATCGGCTTGCCTGCACGAAAGGCTTCCAATACTGCATTTCTGCCTTCTATGGTAAATGTTTCTGTGGCTTCTTCTGTTTCGATTATTTCTTCAACTTCTTTTCCGGTTTCTGTAGAATATGCTTCTCTCATGATAGTTCTCCAATTTTATCCAGTCCATGACTCACCAAAGTAATCAGGCGTTCAAACTGTTCTGTGATGTACAAATAACCCGTCAATGCTTCAAAACCGGTGGCCATCCGATAGTCAATCATGGTAGCATGCTTCGCCGTAGTCGTCGATTTGGCATTGCGGCCACGTTTGAATACCGCCAGCTCTTCCGGTGTCAATTCTTCTTCTAAGACCTTGATTAAAGAAGCCTGCGTCTCCGCTTTCACCAAATCCGCACTTCGCTTGTGCATCTTATTCACTTGCATACTGCCCCGATTGATCACTTTCGTGCGAATCAAAAGTTCATAGACCGCATCGCCAATATAAGCCAGTACCAAGGGAGAATAGGTGCAGGGATCTGTGTTTTGAAGCTTTAATGACTCTTTACAAACAGCAAGAAAGTCCGGCTTTACGCTCTCTTCCATTTCACGCCTTCTCTCGTGTCCTCCAGTACAATTCCCATCGCCAGCAATTTGCCGCGAATCTCATCTGCCAAAGCAAAATCTTTGTCTTTTCTGGCCTGTTGTCTGGCTGCAATCAGCTCTTCTACTTCGCTCTCCAGAATATCTTCCTTCTTCTCGGTGATAATTCCAAGTACATCACATAGTTTCTCAATCATTTCTTTCAGGAGAGAAACATAAGCTTTCGTGCTGTTTTCATCTGCCGTTGAGTTGCTTAGCTTCACCAGTTCAAACACAGCTGACATGGCATCTGCCGTATTAAAATCGTCGTCCATTGCAGCTTCATACTTGTCTCGCAGGCTCTGTGCCTCTGTTGCACCGGATTGTTCGGTTTCTGTCATACTCTCTCCGGAAGCCTTCGCTTCCAATTCACATAACTTCTCGACTGAGGTCAAAATTCGCTCCAAACCATTCTTGGAGGACTCCATCAGTTCTGCACTGAAATTCAACGGACTTCTGTAATGCGCACTCAGCATAAAGAAACGCAGTACCTGTAGATCATATTTTTCACTGATTTCTCTCACGGTGAAGAAATTACCCAGCGATTTGGACATCTTCCGATTGTCGATATTTAAAAATGCATTGTGCATCCAGTACTTGGCAAATTCTTTGCCATTGGCGGCTTCACTCTGTGCAATCTCATTCTCATGATGAGGGAATATGAGATCTTCCCCGCCTGCATGAATATCAATCTGTTCCCCTAAATACTTCTTGGACATCACAGAACACTCAATATGCCAGCCCGGACGACCGTTGCACCATGGAGATTCCCAATAAGGTTCTCCGTCTTTCTTGGGTTTCCAAAGTACAAAATCGGTAGGATCTTCTTTGCCGTCCTCTCCGGTTACTTTGAGTTCGCGGAAACCGGACTGCAGATCCTCCAAATTCTTGTGAGATAGTTTGCCATAACCCGGGAAAGAATTCGTCCTGAAATAAACGGTTCCAT
>JAVXIV010000308.1:0-206 GCA_036785645.1 Hungatella sp. | reverse complement strand
TCTGCAGATCGATAAGCATGCCCCAATTGAATCAAAGTTTCAATCATCTCCAGCATCCCGCAGATCTCTTCGGTAGCCAAAGGATGGGTTGTCGCCGGTTTTACATTCATCCCTGCCATATCCTGTTTGCATTCTTTGATATAACGTTTGGAAATCGTGTCTGCATCCACACCTTCTTCAATGGCTTTCTTGATAATCTTGTCATC
>JAVXIV010000307.1:0-2499 GCA_036785645.1 Hungatella sp. | reverse complement strand
CAGGTCAATTCAGAAGAAGGCTCGATTCGTTATGCCAATGAAAACATTCCCGGATATACAGGGATGAAAGTAAAGGCAATTTTAGAAGCGGAATTTGCGGTACCGGTGGCAGTTGAGAATGATGTCAATGCAGCGGCAATCGGAGAAGGGCGCTTTGGCGCAGGCAAAGCGTATGATGATTTTTTGTGCATTACGTATGGAACCGGAGTCGGTGGAGCGATTGTGATACATAAAAAAGTTTATACAGGTACTGCTTTTTCTGCCGGAGAATTTGGGGGGATTTTGATTCATCCGGAAGCGTTGATTGCGGGAGATCCTTTTAGTGGATGCTATGAGAAATATGCTTCCACGACTGCATTGGTGGCAAGGGCTAAAAAACTGGATTCCGGCTTGACCGGTGGACGAAAGATCTTTGAACGTTTGGAAGAGGATGCTGTGAAGCGGGTGGTGGATCCGTGGATTGACGAAATTGTTTATGGTTTGATCAGTATCATCCATATCTTTAATCCCGCCTGTGTTGTATTGGGAGGGGGCGTGATGGCACAGCCTTACATCATAGAAGAAGTAAGAAAGAAGACGGCAGTTCGAGTCATGAGCAGTTTTCGCGATGTGGTCTTAAAACCGGCGGCTCTGGGGAATCAGGCAGGACTTTTAGGTGCAGCATATTTGGCAAAAAAATATGCGGAAACAAGAACTTGATAGGCAAAAACACAAGATATAAAAGTGATTTAAAAAAATACACAAAAAAATGCTATATAATAAATAAAAAAAATAATTTCTTTTATTTATTATTGACAAAATAAATTTTCCGCTATATACTATCCTTATCACGTAAATATTTTTCTGGCAGCAAAGAGAAATTTAGCTTTAAGAAAAAAGGAGGAAGTAATTTATGAAGAAAAGAGTATTATCAATGGGTATGGCGATGATCTTAGCGATGTCAACCCTGGCAGGTTGTTCGTCAGGTAATGCAACGAAGGATACGGCGGCTACGACCGCAGCAGCAGCAGCAGCGGCGACAACGGCAGCTGCAGCAGCCGAAACGACCGCAGCACCGACCGCAGAAGCATCCAATGTACTTTACAGTAATGGCGGACCACAGGAATTCTTCGAGACACCATGGTTGAATCCGGGAAGCTTTATGTACAACAAGACCTTGTATGATCATTTATTGGTTGCAGATAACGCATTATCACCGAAAGAAGGTCAACTTGCAGCTACCTACGAGATGTCAGCAGATGGTAAGACGCTTAAATTTACCTTAAGAGATAACATTTTCTGGCATGACGGAGAAGCAATTACTGCGGATGATATAAAGTGGAGTGTGGAATATGCACTTAAGACTACGGTATTAAATGCGGTATTTACCTCTACCTTTAAAGCAATTGATGGCGCTAAAGATTACTTAGATGGGAAAGCAGAAGCAATCAGCGGGATTGTGGTAGACGGAAAAAATATCACAATCAATTTTGCAAAGGTAGCACCGGATGCACTTTTAACCTTTACACAGTTTGCACCACTGCCTAAGAAGTATTTTGAGGGTGTAGATCCCCTTACCTTCCAACAGTCCAAATTCTTCCAGAGTCCCATTGGTTCCGGTCCTTTCAAGATAAAAGAAGTACAGATGAACAACTATACCTTACTCGAAGGATTTGATAAATACTGGAATGGAACACCGAAATATCAGATTCATTTGAACCCAAGCGCCGGCGACAGCGATCCAAACTTCGTAACCAATGCGAAGGCAGGCAAGTTAGATTATGCATATTCTAAGAATATTGCAGATATTAAAGCAGTAGAGGGAACTCCGGGACTGAATATTGAAACCGTACAGGTTCGCTATACACGTCTGCTTTATATGAATAAATTCAACAAAAAAGATGGCAAGCCATCTCCGCTGGCAGATCCGAAAGTTCGTCAGGCTATGGCTTATGCACTGGATATGAAATCAATTTTAGATGGAATCTTTGAAGGCGCAGCTCTTCCGGCGAACAGCTTGACTCCGGATGGTGCAGACAAAGCAACCGGTCTGAACAGCTATGACTATGATGTTGAGAAAGCCAAAGCATTGTTAAAAGAAGCTAATTGGGATCCGAATACAACACTAGATGTCGTTTATTATTATACAGATCAACAGACTCAGGATCTGATGGCAATTGTTCAGCAGTACTTGGCAGAGGTTGGTATCAAGATGAATGCTAGATTGGTAGAAGGCGACTTGGCTACGATTCTTTGGAAAGCGCCTGCTGATGCAGCGAATGGACCATCTGCAGTAGATTGGGATATGTGCTATGCAGCAATTGGTGCACTATCACTTCATGAATATTATGATAGATTCCAGTCAGGCAATGCACTGAACTCTCATACACCTACGGATGAAAAATTAGGTACATTGCTAGAAGCAACCAATACCATTGATCCGGCTGCACAGAAAAAAGCATTCAATGATGTGCAGAAATATGAGAATGAAACTTTATTCTGTCTGCCGCTTTACTATCA
>JAVXIV010000306.1:0-2503 GCA_036785645.1 Hungatella sp. | reverse complement strand
ATTGCGATCCAGGAAAGCAATGTAATTCACTACCGTATCGGACGGAGCAAGCGGTGTATTTAAGTCTGCATTGCTGTATACGCGCTCATCCAGGACGATGCACCTTCCAAGGTTCGTGATTCCCTCAAAACTCATAGCAATGGTATCCGGACTCTTAGAAGAATAAGAAGTGTCTAATCCGGAAGTGAATATCTCAAACCACTCTGCTTGCGGTTTGTCCGCATTGCTCCGAATATAGGTCTTTGCCTGCTCTTTGCTGATAACATGATGCTTCCGATCGAAGTTGCAGAATATCAAACCGGTCGCCTTTCCGCGAAGTCCTTGGATTTTATTCTTCCATAGCTTCGTGCCCTTCGGTGTGTTCAGCATTATTTGGTCGAGTTTCTCCTTGGATAGTCCCATATTGTGGACAAAAGAAAAGAACCAATGTACCCAACCGGGTTTTGGCTCTTGTTTTAATTCGTCCAGTATTTCTTTCGGTGTATCTGACTCCCATTCAGGTAATGGTCTTGAACAATTGATATATTCTTCATATACTGCTAAATTAGGATCATCCGGGTTGAGTGTACCCATCATATAGTCACACCGCATAGATGCTTCTCTAACAAAGTCTATGTCAGCAGTATTAATTTCATCTATGTAAAGGCAGCCATATTGTCCACCGAGTGCTTTTTGCCACTTCTTTTTGTCCCCATACCCCATGACATAGACTACTTTATCCCCATTGTTGGTATGGAATAGGACATGTGCTATCTTATCATCTTTGCTGCCATTGCCGTTATATTCAGCTAAAATTCCAAAATCATCTATGATTCCCAAATCTTTATTGATTATATTTTTCTCTGCGGTACCCGTATCTTTAGCGGCTATGATATGCAGCTTCTTATTGCTTTCGGCAACCTTCATCATGAACTTAAATAGGCCAACTGTCGTTTTTCCTGCGTATGTAGTCCCTTCTAAGAATTCTACCGGCGCATTGCATTGGATAAATGCCTTATACTTATTCGACAAAAGCAGGTTTTCGTTACTCATTATCCATCACCACGCATCTGCTTAAGCAAGTCATCCAATTTGGTCTTTTCAGTATCAAGTGTGCCTGACAGCTCGACCTTATCTTTAAATATCCCTAGATGCCTGCCAAGAAGCTCCAATGCTTTTACTTTATCATAAGATTCTACTGCCATCCCTGCTTTGGTTTCTTTTATTGCTGCAATTGCCGCTTTTTTCTCTTCTGGCAACTCACTCGTAGGAATAAACTGCACTCGTTCATACGTCCGTGCCTTGCCAGTGTCCGGATCAATTATATAGACACCATTCTCTTTTATGATTGGCTCCTGAACGATCCTTGAAAAATCAGTTCCATTTGCGCCGGCTATCTTCCGAAGTTCTTCTAATACCCAATCTTGTGTTATTTCAGTACGCTTTTCTCTATCCTTCATGCGCTTTTCGATATAAGCAGCAACGTTAGCATTTGTTAGCATTCTACTACCGTTTGTTCTTGCTGTTTCATCCTTCTTACAGTTCGGGTAAGCTACCTTGTACGCCCTTGTGGCATTGAGGTCTATCAAGTATTCATTTACAAATCGTTTCTGCTTTTCCGTTAATGCCATCCGGCTCACTTTCCTTTCTAATTTTTTGCATAATAAAAGACACCAAACGTTATGCTTGATGCCTTTACGGGGAGAATATGAAATAGTAGGTCAACGAATTTTACAACTTTCTATGATGATATTATAGCACAGATTTTTATGATTTTTTATGACTCTTTATGACTCTTTATGATTTTTTATGACTAACAAAGTAATCCCTTATTTTCTTTGATACCCAGCTCTGATCTATGTTGAGTTTCTTAGCTACATCTTCCTGCTTCATGCCCTCTAAAAAATACAGCCGAAATATTGTCCTCGTAATGTATCCATCAATCCCATCTATGAAATCTTCAATATTTTTCGCTTTGATTTCTAATTGTTCAACCTCTTTTTCCCATTTCTTTATTCTCGCTTCCATAACTCGTTTCCTTTTTGGCTCTTCCATTTCAACCTGGAATGATTTTGCTATGTAAGGGAATTCTTTTGATGAGCCTTTTACTCTTCCTGCTACGGCTTCTATTTCTTCTAGCTTAGCATCCGCTATTTTCCTTTTGAAATATTCTATTTTTTTTATAATCTCCTGATACTGCCTTAGCTCCTTTTCTGTCATTCTCTCGCCTCTCTCACTGCTTGATATGCTGTAAGGTATGTATCCGTACCAACAAGTCTGCAATTATATCGTGAAAGCTTCATAAGAAACACCTCGAAATCTGACATAAATCTAAGTCTATTAATATCTGGGTCGCCAGCTAATCTGATTTCCCAATAGTCACGATTACTATATTTTGAAAGCCTTACATTGAACTGTATACCCTCGTTATCATCGTCATTTCCAGCATCCACTTTGAAGTATAAACGACCATCTTGAAGGCTTGATTTATACCACTTTTCATCATCTTCCTCAATTTCTGCTG
>JAVXIV010000305.1:0-2519 GCA_036785645.1 Hungatella sp. | reverse complement strand
GCATCTGCTTCCTCATAGGTCAGCCATCCTTCTGCTGTAGCAGCGTTTGGTTTGGTCAATTCTACCGATAAGTATCCTTGCCGATACAGGTAATCCATGTAAACGGTATACCATTGCTTTTGATCTTTTTCTAAAAAATAAGACGGTTCCGTCTCAAACATCTGTTTGCAGTTTTCAGCAGAAGTCAAGGACAGAGCCGCCGATTTATAGGCGGAACCTCGTGAGATTCCATCGCGTTCCGGTTCATTCCACACGATAATGATAA
The DNA here is from genome assembly GCA_036785645.1 of Hungatella sp. Lineage (GTDB taxonomy): Bacteria > Bacillota > Clostridia > Lachnospirales > Lachnospiraceae > Hungatella_A. The sequence continues at coordinate 2,254 of JAVXIV010000305.1, read as the reverse complement.
TCAATGTGATAATCAAAACAGGAATGCCCAGCAGCCAACTGATCACTTTTCTTTTCTTCATAAATTCCTCTTTAATTCACGCTTATTTCAGATAAGTTTTTTTATTTTCATCAATATGATCCAGACCACAATAATCAGAGGTATCCGTCGATAACTGTTTCTTCTTTAGAGAAGCCGATACACGCTCAGAAAGTAATTTATATAAAACAGCAAATGTTGGAACACCGATAATCATACCAATCGGTCCCATCAAACCGCCAAAAAGCAGAATGGAAAATAAAACCCAGAAACTGGATAAACCCGTGGAGTCACCCAAGATCTTGGGTCCTAAAATATTGCCGTCAAATTGCTGCAAAAGCAAAATAAAGCCTAAAAAATAGAGACACTGTCTGGGGCTGACCAAAAGAATTAAAAGAGCACTTGGGATCGCACCAATAAAAGGTCCAAAGAAAGGAATGATATTGGTAACCCCAATGATCACACTGACCAGTACCAGATATGGCATTCTCATCAGCTTTAAAGCCACAAAACAGAGAATCCCAATAATCAGAGAATCTACTAATTTCCCAATGATAAAGCCACCAAATACCTGATGAATGAAGCGTGTTTTCTCAATGATCTCATTGGCCAGTCGCAGGGAGGTAAATGCATAAACAATCTTCTTAGCCTGCGTGCACAGTTTATCCTTGATATTCAGCAAATATACCATGACAATGATACCAATAAGCGCATTTTTGACCACATTGACCACGCTCATGACACCGGTAAAAACACCTGCAATAACGCGTTCCAGATTCGGTACCAAATCCGTCGTAGACCAGACAATTAATTTTTCTACTCCTTGGTTGTATAGACTCAATACCGTCTCTTCCACAGAAGGATTATTGACAAAAATAGTTTGAATCCAAAGGGAGATCTTCTCGGCATAGCTTGGTAAGGAATTGATGATTCCAATGATGCTGCTTACAATCTGTGGGATAACCATGCGAATGAGGCCTATAGTGACCACGGACATGAGAATGAGACTCACGAGGGTACCGACCATCTTCGCCAATCTCTCGGTGTGTGTTTCATTCTTCATATGAGACTGTAGTCCTCGTTTGGTGAGTCTGACCGTTCGATTGTAAATCGGAGTTAACAGATAAGCCAAAATAGAACCATACGTAATGGGTGCCAAGATGTTATTTAATGCCCGAATCCCGGTTCGAACCGAGTCCCAACGTAAAAAAAGTAAGGCAAATACGATACAGGTTGCAATCACCAAAACCAGAGTTACCCCCGCATAGATATATTCTTTAAATTTATGTTCCCCCATCTTCTTTCCTCTTTCCGGTACGGTCATCTCCCTATAGGGTATCCTGTTTTTATGAAAAGATAAAGCAGCGATCGCTCGCTGCTTTTATCTTTTGTGACCCCAAAATGCCGGCTCTTACCATTTGACGCCTAGCTATGCTAGGTGGGCAACCGCAACTAGATTTCTGCCTTCCACTCGAAGGAGGCCTGACATCCATCTGAGTTTATAAGAATCCCATATGTCGAAATGTAGGTTCAAAGAAGGCAAGAGTGTCGTACATCCCAGGAATCACAAAGACACTTTATTGCTGTCTTTATTATACAACAGTTCTTTACATTTATCAATAGCGACTTCACTTTAAATGCTGGTAAGATTTTCCGGACCAAAGCTCATCGGAAGCAATTCTTCCAAGGTGAATTCCAGATACTCTTCTGTAGATTTTGCTAAGAGAACAGAAAAGTCCTGCGGGTCGCAAAATTCACGCATGACCTGGCGGCACACTCCACAAGGAGCACAGTAATCCGTAATTATGCCTTCTTTGCCTCCACAAATCACAATTGAATGAAATTTCCGCACACCTGCATTGACGGCTTGAAAGAATGCGCTGCGCTCTGCACATACAGTAGCAGAATAAGCCGCATTTTCGATATTATTGCCAATATATACCGTACCGTCCTGACACAAAAGTGCTGCAGCCACATGAAAATGAGAGTATGGCGCATAAGAATTCGGTAATGCATCAATAGCTGCTTGAATCAGTTGTTTTTGTTCCATGATCTTCCTCCTCTGCTTTGGCCAATTTCACAATCCGGCTGGTACCCAGACGCGCAGCTCCTAGTTCTATGAAATGCTCCGCATCTTCAAAAGAAGAGATACCGCCTGCGGCTTTCATGCGGATTCCGGGGCCAATATGTTTGCTAAATAAAGCAATATCATCAAACGTTGCACCTGCTTTTGAAA
>JAVXIV010000304.1:0-2528 GCA_036785645.1 Hungatella sp. | reverse complement strand
TAGTTGGGACATATTCCCTTGTGGTATATAAGGACATTATCATAAACGGCTTATAGGTTTTCTTAACATTTCATTAACGTCCTTGTAGTATGAAGTTGAGTGTGATATAATGCGAAAATATTCTCATATAATGATGTAATGACAGCTGTCAGAAAGAAGGGTTCCACCATGAAGAATTTTATTGCGCGTTATAAGCATGCTTGGATACTCTCCTATGCATTTTTATATCTTCCGTGGTTTTTTTATTTAGAACGTACTGTGACCACCGATTACTATATTCTGCATACTCGTTTGGATGATCTGATTCCGTTTAATGAATACTTTATCATTCCATATCTGCTATGGTTTTTTTACGTAGCCGGATCAATACTCTATTTCTTTTTCACCAATAAGCAAGACTACTATCGGCTCTGCGCCTTTTTATTCATCGGTATGACGATCAGTCTTTTGGTCTGCACCATTTTTCCCAATGGCACGGATTTGAGAACGACGGTAGATCCAAACAAAAATGTATGTGCTTGGTTGGTTTATTATCTGCACTCTGCGGATACTGCTACCAATATCTTCCCAAGCATTCATGTATTTAATTCCATTGGTGTGCACATTGCCATCCAAAAGAGTGATGCTTTTAAGAACCGCCGTACGCTCAAGATGGGATCTTTCCTACTGATGATCTCCATCTGCATGGCTACCGTAGTCCTCAAGCAGCATTCTATCGTGGATGTCTTTGGTGCCGGATTCATGGCTTATGTGTTATATCCGCTCATCTACAGTGAGGACTATGCTGCCAGCCGCAAGAAAGTTACCAGAAAGGCTCTCGGTTGAGCCTTCTTAGGTGGCACCTTCTTAATTGAATCCAAAGAATTTGCGGGTGATCTTATATCCGGCGATGGTCAGCTTCCGGCCGCTTTTCCCGGGTAAATTCATCCCCTGTCCCAAGAATCCAAAGCGCAGCCGCAAGAATAAGGGAAAATTCTTCTGTTTTAAATATTGCCACAGCTCTTTCTTCTTCTCCATATTTTCTTCCGTTCCGGAACGAATCGCCAAGATCGATGACACTACCATCATGATCTCCAAGTACTGGGTCATATAGTGACGCAGTTTCCGCTTGGTTATTTTCGTCACATCATAATACTCCAACATCAATTTTGTAATGCGAATCTGCTGATCAATTCTGCCAATCATCACAGTCTCATTCACGGACTGATCTTCTCTTCCAATAAAATAGCGATAGAAATTGACATCCAGATAGTACATCGTCTGGACATGCGGAAGCGGTTGATATACAAAAATATTATCTACATAAAAGGTGTGTTTTGGAAGTTCCAAGCCACATTCCCGTAAAAGCTCGGTTCGATAGATCACGGAATGCATGAGAATATACTGCCCCAATCGGAAAATCTTCACATCATCCCAGGTGATTAATTCATTCTTGGGCAATGCCATGTTATAATTCATCACCTTCTTACGTTTGGCGCCTTGCTTCTCATATACAAAATTGCAGATCAGCATATCCAGAGTCTGATTGCCATAAACAAAACGGCGCAGGGTTCTCAATACTTCTACAAAGGCCTCTTCATCTACCCAATCATCACTGTCCACTACCTTATAAAAGATGCCGCCGGCATGGCGCAGTCCCATGTTGACTGCCTCTCCATGACCTCCGTTTTCCTGGTGAATCGCCTGACAGATCGTCGGATACTTGGCTGCATATTCATCTGCAATTTCACCGGTTTTATCTTTCGTCGAGCCATCGTCTACGATTAGGATCTCAACCTCCTCACCGCCTGTTAGTAACGTCTCGATACAATGTCTCATATAGCTTTCTGAATTATAACAAGGGATTGCTACGGATAATAATTTCAATAGTTATACCTCCTTTTTGGTTTGTTGTAGAATTTTGTGGGCAGACACCCCCATGAGCAGACCTGTCAGTAACGTCAGCAGACAGAACCGGACTGCACTGTTCATCAGACCGTAGTGTTCCATGCCATAAGTCATAAAGATGGATCCCATATTGGCTGCACAATGAAATTGTATGGATACCCGAAGTCTTCCACAACGCTCACAAAGCCATGCCATCATCAGTCCCAATACAAAAGCATAAAGTCCCTGAACAACATTGCCATGGACGACTCCAAAGTAGAGTGCCGATAAGAATGCAGCCGCCGAAAAATCCAAAGAATCCCGCAAGCGAAAGAAAAGCATTCCCCGAAAAACGAGTTCTTCAGCAATTGGAACAATCAGACCCACGATCAGGAGCTGCATCAGGAAGGGCGGTGCATACAGTGTCATATTCACTTCGTTTACCCCCGGAAACAATCGTTGTAACTGGCTGATGGCAATGAGATTATTGACAAAAGCACTGCCTGCGATCCCAAAGATTCCAATATACCATCCGGACACCGGAATATTTCGGAGCGCATCGAACCTTTGTCCACGCAGTCTCCGGTCATGAGCGTATAACAGCAAGTAGATCGGAATTGCAATCAAAGCGCCCAACATCGTATGAATCATGATATCCGGCG
>JAVXIV010000303.1:0-2535 GCA_036785645.1 Hungatella sp. | reverse complement strand
AGATACTCTATAAAAAGATCCATGGTTTTGACCAGACGTACATTCCCCCAAGCAGAAGTGACATCGTCATAAGATTGCATATTGCAGGGAAAATCAAAAACCTCGGGATGTTCTCCTACTGCGATCACCCGTGTCTGCGGATCCTTTGAAAGTGTCTTCCAAATCATTGGCTGAGTGGTCTCCATATGTTTCTTCTGCTGCGCTTCGTGATCATAATATCCGCAATTAATTGGCTGAATTTTGGTAAATCCAATCGTCCAAGCCCAATTAGATACGGCTGTCATAGTCACATTCAAAAGTAACAGCGGCATCACCATCACCACCATACTTCTTCTTAAGTTTTGCTGATTCACGCAGCTAATGGCTGCACATCCATAAAGAATGATAAACACATACAGCAACATGAAATAATTCCCATCAATCTGTCCCAGCATCGCCAAACTCACCAAACAAACTACCCCAAAGGGAATCACAACGGTATGTGCATAGCGGATCAGATTTGAGGTTGCTACAAGTGATCTTTTCTTTAAGAAAAGCAACAAGACAACTGCTATCATCAGAAACAGCAACAGTGAAGTTCCCCACGCAAAAACTACGTGATCCATGTTTTCACCGATGGGAAGCAGAAGCAGCTTTCCTATCGTTTTTATCAGATAAGTAAAGATCTGTCCCGTACCTTCCCCACCATACAGTGGCAAGTCTGTGAATGGATACTTCAGGTGAAATCCCAGCTTCAAAAAAATCGAAGAGAACACCGAAGTCACCGGTATCCCTACCATGATCAGGGTTCTGGTCCAAATACCCACCAAAGCGCCAAGTGCCGGAAAGAGGAACATCCAATGCTTCCAGGAAGCTTTGAGAGAAAGCTGCTTGGTGATCAGCAGATACAAAAAACTCATGCCGAAAATCGCCGTGGAAAATATGACAGCCGTCGGCTTAAGCGTCCAAGAAAGCAGGAAGGCCGCTGTGCTGATGATCAGATAAATCACCTGTTTTTCCCGCAAATAATGAAGCATGTATAAAATCATGATCAACTGAACCAGCAAGGTCATAGAATCTGTTTTAGCGGTAATACTCATATTCATAATAGCCGGAATACTGCTCACCATAGCCGCAGCCAAGAACGCATAAGAACGGCGCAGATAAAATCTTGCAATCCGAAATACCAGCACCAAGGTCAAAACTGCCATCCAAATATTAAAACAAATCACATAGCTATGCGAAGCCAGATCCGATAATGGAAGAAGCAATACTTCCAGTCCTTTGGAATAGGTGTAGACCAAGCCTACGGAACCCATATTTTCGTAAATTCCATGACCATTATCCAAGATATATTCGGAACGCAGTCCATACCACAGGCTGTCAAAATCAATCGAGATTGCCGTACGTCCAACCTGAATCAACACCATGACTACCATAAATACAATCAAAAGAGAAGAAATCCAATCGGTCGCCGTCATCCCATGTGGCAGCGTCCGATGCCGCCGGATCCAAGGGATAAGTCCCATCGCAGAGATGACAACATTCAGCAAAAGCAGTGCAATCCGCAGATTGCGAATACTGCCAACCCCCATGGCGGACAGCAGACAAAATAACGTGATGATGCCGGCACAACCCAATAAAAAATCCGCCGCCCATCCATCCTGAAAAGATTCCTGCCCTGATTGCAGGAAATGTAAAGTCCACTGTGTTCGGATGGTATAACCGGTAAAACATAGGAAGGCTGCATAGATCCCGGTAAGCATCATCGGCAAAAACACAACATGGAGCCAACAAAAAACAGCACAGATCATTCCGGTGAGCACCAAGCGTCCGCGCATACTGCGTACTCCCATCCACACCATACCAAGCAGCACAAAAAGCAGTGTGATTTCCAACATCATCTGCCGAAATTCCGGCTGCCGGATATGCCAGGAATACATTCCCTGAACAAGAAGTCCCCGCACAGGAACTGCAATGGTAACAAGCAAAGCTATTCCTAAAACACCAAAAACAATACGCTCTTTTTTTGTCACAGCTTCCCTCCGGCTATCGATCCTCGACAGCTTCCCTTCTTGCCCATACTTCCACCGGTACCTGCGCCAATAAAATGGCTCCAAACATCAGCACATTACTGCGCACTTTATGTCTATCCATAACCCGATTCTCCTTCTAGTCTTTCATATAAGCTTGAAATCCGGAACTGTAGACTTCGTGCCCGTCCGGATAGATCCACACGGCCTCTACACCCTCTAGCTGCTCAATGAGCGCAGCTCCTTCTGTCTGCTTCATATTGAAAATCGCCGTGGAGAGGGCATCTGCCATCCCGGAATCTGCACATAGTATGGAAACTGCATCATATTCGTGTTCCGGCATCAGTGTCTCCGGATGGATGATATGGTGATAGCGAATCCCATCCACCGTATAATAACGCTGATAAGAGCCACTTGACACCAACGACATGTTCTCAAGCTCTACCGTATGAAGATATTTTTTACTGCTTTCCAGATCCGGATTTTGAATTCCCACCTTCCATAAGCTGCCATCACCTCGGGT
>JAVXIV010000302.1:1904-2583 GCA_036785645.1 Hungatella sp. | reverse complement strand
GATGGTAACTTTATTTTTACCATATCCGGTTACCGGTAGCGTCAGTCCTGCTGTAAACTGGCTCACTTTGGTTTCACCTACATTGTGAAATTCCGTCGTGATCCTAAGTTCCTTCTGTGCATTGCAGAACAAAACCTCCGCTTCAATGGATCCACTCCGGTAATAAAATCGGATACAATTTTCGGTTTCTTTCTGACTCAATAGTTTCCAGTCACACATCGCAAATTCCCAAGGATAGCTCTCAGAATACCAAATAAGCTCCGAAATCCTGATCTCGTAAATCCGAACTGACCCTACCCACAATTGCAAGGTCTCTCCTATGATTCTAGCACATTGTTCTGTATAGCCCAACTGCATCGTTTATTTCCTCCCATTCGCAATATCCAAATGGCAAATATCTCATTATGATAGTTTCACAGTCAATACCTGATCTTCAAGGGTATATGCTGCTTTTTTCTCATCCACCCATATCGTCAAACCTTTCGGAATTCCAAATTTTTCCTTGTCTTTGGAATAGCGAATGGTGATTCTATGATCTTGAATCTGTAAATTCTCCAGTTGAAACCATGAAAGGTGGGTATGCAACGGTTCTACTTCTATCCGATCTTCTCTCACCGTTACGCCCACTACATAAGAAATCAAAATATCTAGCCAGAACGAATGATTATAGTCTGCCTCA
>JAVXIV010000302.1:0-1894 GCA_036785645.1 Hungatella sp. | reverse complement strand
CATCGCTGAGTCGTTCTCCGGTTTGAGCATCATAATGTTCTACCAAATAAGGGCGGTGTCGATTGCCATCTCGAAAATGCTGAGTAGTATATTCCTGAAAGTAACGATCAAACTCTGCATCAAACAGATGATCCCTTTTTCGGCTTTCTGTTCCCAAAGCCTCCAGTGCAATTCCGGTCGTATAGGGCCAAGATGGTCCACACCACACACAGCCATTACGCCCCTTTAAATAATTGCCTTTCCAACCACCCGCCGGTGAAAATACAGGACAATCCTTCGATACCGAGGCAAATGCCGCACCTGTATCAAATGCTTCCGCATCCATAAGCGGCATGATTCCCGCATCCTTTTCGGGATCCGCCATGCCTGCCCAGTAAGGATAGATTCCCACGATATTGCGAACCATAGCCTTTTCTTCTGTTTGATAATGCAAATCGTAATAAAATCCTGTTTTCTCATCCCACATTTTATCATTGATATCCTTGCGCAGAACCGTAGCTTTGTTTCTGTAAACTTCCTCCTCCGGATCGCCCAGAGCCTTTAACAAATTGGCCATTCCTATTAGGTTTTGATAATGGTATACGCTACGGTCCACTCTTTTTAATGGAGTATAAGTACTTGGATCCTTGGGATTATTGGGGTAATTATGAAAGAACCAATAGCTTGGTTGGTATTCCTTACCGGTTAATTGATGCGTCTTCTCAATACATAAGGAATCTTTTTCATCTTGATATATCTTTTCATGACCGGCTATATAGTGTTTCATCTTCGGAAGAAGCTCTTCAATAAAAGCACGATCCGGATGTAACAAATAATTGAGCCAAATCGCCCAAATCATATAATTGGCATATGATTTGCCATAAGTCTCGACATAAGAACACAAAAGCAATCCATCCTCGTCTTGTGAGGCAAATGCAGAACGTATAATTTCCTGAATCAGACCGGAATTTGAATGCCATCTTAAATCATTGACTTGAAGCGGTGTCGACAATGGAATTAATTTGCTGAACTCCCAGCCATGTGGATCAAGCGGGTCCTTACGCATGCGGTGATCGCGCCCTTCATACATGACCGTTTCCATGAAATTACCCATTCGCGGTTTGCACATTGCATTCTTTAAGATATACCATCGATATTTCCAACAAGCGTTTATCAATGGATCATCGCAGAGAAATCCGGGAACTTCTGCATAAAATTTTTGATTTTCCATTAGAAGCCTCTCAAATAATGCATCCGGCTGCTCCGACTCATCCAAGTATCGTATGACCTTATCCAGAATGGAGCTTTTACTTTCCTGTGTCAAGTTGCCCATAGCGGCAACGCCCAAGATCACAACGGTCTTTCCTGCTTCCACCTCAATCGATGGATACGAAAAATTCCACCCGGCCACAATACCCAAGCGAATACCAAAACGTAATTCCGGACTCTCAGTATCATAACAAACATATTTTTTTGATTCCGGACAAACTTGCGCATTGGAAAATTTTTGGGGCGCGCATTGAAACGTCAGCTGCATAGATGTTGTAGAGCAATTGGTCCATTTCATAACCGAAACAGCCGCATCCTCTGCAACGATCGTTTTCTTTTCCTCGAATTTTAAGTCATCATTTTCATAAGTGAAAAGCATATGCGTCCGATACCATACCGCTTCTGCCTGTTCAAAATCCACGGGAAAACTACATTGCACCGTAAACAATTCCGTTACATTCATCTTATGTATAAAATCAATGCATCCGGAAAATCCCGGTTTGCGATTCAAAATATCAACTGCCAAACGATCACCGTTAGGACCAAATAATAGTTTTCCGGTTTGCGTCCGAAGGCATCGATTGGAGTAACTTAATTCTTCATCATAGTTTATCGCCATATTGCACCTCTATATCCCCTTTTCGTT
>JAVXIV010000301.1:0-2588 GCA_036785645.1 Hungatella sp. | reverse complement strand
TCCAGACTGCTCGCTCCATCATTCAGGATATCTTCCCAAGACATATCCGTGCACATCTCGGAAATATCGTATATCTGGCCATCTGTTTCAACTAATAATTCCATTGCGTCCTCCTATTCCGGTATTGTAAGCACCTGTCCATCATAAATCAGATTAGGGTTCCTGATTGAAGGGTTGGCAGCTACTATCTTGGGGTACATGGCGCCATTGCCATAGTATTTTTTTGCGAGTCCCCAAAGCGTATCCCCTTTTCCGACGGTGTGTGTCTTATTCTCCGTCACAGCAGGGTTTTCCGTTGGGGCGATCACTTCCTGTTTGACCACCTCTTTCGGTGTCTGAACACCCATGTAGCGCTTGACCGCGCCTTTATATTCCAGAAGTTTGAGCAAGATGTACTTGTCGCCCTCTTCTCCGGCCTTCTCTACCACCTCGACACTCTCTACAAGCACTCTCATGCTGATATCATCCGTAATGTCGTTCGAAGCAATAAACCTGAGATCTTTCCCATTCTTTTGTGCTCTTTTAAACATTTTCTCATAATGATCCGCATTCTTGAAGTTGCCGGATGTCTTCACATAATGATATGCCCTTCCGGGAAATTCTGCCTCGAAGCTGATTTCTTCCAATTCCGCGCCTACCGGTACCGAAACCTGACTCGAACCAATCACGCGATACTTTTCCACCTGCAGCTTTCGGCTTCGTTTGATTTCCTCCGGATTCACCGGAAGTTTGTACTTTTTACTGCCATACTTAAAATACACAGTATAGGACATTATACATACACTCCTTCCGGTGCCGTGGCGATCTGCTCTTTTAACAATTTTCCAAGATGCGCCGCCACTCCGTCCGTATCCGCTTCTTTCGTGATTGGACCAGTAAACTCTACCTTAATGTTTGGTGCCAACGTATTTGTGGCAATTCGTGCCACGTAATCACGTTCTGCCAGTTTTCTCATCCACTCAATATCCTCTTCGTTTTCGACCCTGACCGCTCCACCGGCTCCGCTTCCCTTTACCGTAGTTGGATTTCCGGCTGTTCCAAAGCCTGATGGTACAAACTGGTTTGCGTTTCCAACTCCGGCATTTGGGTTTATTCCAGTGTTTCCAAAATCCCAATTGTCGATAAAGTTTCCCATGCTGCTTCCCCTGCTCCCCCAATTGCTTATAGTTCCAACAAGGTCCTTTGTATCCATTCTCAAATCATCAAGAGAAACGTAACTGTCTTTTTTAAAACTGTCTCCCCACCCTTGGACATTTGCGGTAAAGCCCGCAACCGAACCGGCAAGGTTAGACCCAAATACATCATCGATCGCTTTTGCTATCCCTTGTATGATTGATAATACACTGGTCGCCATATTTACAAATAAGTTAACAATCGCTGCCAAAGGATTGGTGAATACATTCGCCAGGAATTCTGCAAAAGAAAGAAACACATTCCAGAGATTTGCAACAATATTGTACCCAAACGCATAGAATGTTCCTAAGAGTCCACCGATAAAACCAAAGATATCAGCAAACGTAACACCGGCAGAGGTCAAAGCAAGAACGACTGCCCCTAATGTTGCGATAATAAGGATTAATGGCCAGTAGGCTACAAACGTTGCACCGGCTGCAATCATCATATTTGCAGCCCATACCAGCGCCATCATAATGGCCATTGCAAAAAATGTTTGAATTAAGGGTCCGCCCTGCACGAAACTATCAATCAGCCAGTTGAGTCCTTGTGCCACCTTGTCAATCCCTGCGCCAAATCCCTCTAGCATACTTCTTGCCGCGCTGCTATTAATTACATCGTTCAGTTTTTCAAATACCTGACCAAATTCCATCATCATATTATTAGCCATCATGGAACCAATGTCGGCAAACGTCATTGGCATTTCTGCAAATTTGGACTCAATGTCATCGCCTGCCATAAACATAGCATTCTTGATGATGTCTGCACTGATAAGTCCTTGCGAAGACATTTCTTTCAATTCGCCTTTCGATTTTCCCATATATTTTGCTATCGCATCTGCAACCATCGGGGCATTTTCCATGACCGATCGAAATTCATCACCTTGGAGTTTCCCAGCGGCCATAGCCTGTGTAAGCTGCAAAAATGCCGAATTCTGTTCTGACTTACTCGCTCCTGATACTTTCAACGATTTCTGCAGTAGTTCGGTGAAACCAATTGCTTCATCATTCGTCTTAAAACTATCACCCGCCAACAGGTTCATTTTTGAAACCGCGCTTGCCATATCCGTGTAACTTCCACGCGATCGATTCGACGCAGCAAACACCTTATCTTGAAGCTCTGCAGGTGTCTGGGAACCATCATTAATCATTTTTAAACGGGCAGAACTGTTTGTATAGGAATCGGTTATATCCATTCCTTTCTTAGCCGCTGCTAAACTCATCATGGTACCCATTAATGTTTTTAGTCCAGAATTTGCCCTTGTAGCTTTGGAACCCGTATCGTCAAGTGCGGAATTGAATTTTTTATTTTGCCCGGCAGCTCTTTCGAATCCTTTTCCGGCTTTCACAGTAGAATCATTGACCTTATCAGCTGCCTTCGATGCCCCAAGCATCTTCGTCATAGCAGCATCCGTT
>JAVXIV010000300.1:0-2588 GCA_036785645.1 Hungatella sp. | reverse complement strand
GCGGATTCCGGGGCCAATATGTTTGCTAAATAAAGCAATATCATCAAACGTTGCGCCTGCTTTTGAAAAGCCGGTGGATGTTTTGATATAATCAGCACCCGCCTCGGTTACAATACGGCACATCCGAACCTTCTCCTCTTCGGTCAGCAAGCAAGTTTCAATAATTACCTTCAAAATATGTGTCTGACAAACTGCCTTGACTGCGCGGATCTCGTCTCGAATCTTATCGTAGTTTTGATCCTTGAGGTCGCCTAGGTTGATCACCATATCGATCTCATCCGCCCCATGCTGCAAAGCATCTTCTGTCTCAAACACTTTCACCGCGGTGGTATTGTATCCATTGGGAAAGCCAATGACTGTGCAAACTGCCATGCGATCGCCTACATAGTTTTTGACTCTCTCCACATAGGAGGGAGGAATACATACAGACGCTGTTTTATAAAAAATCGCATCTTCGCAAATCTGACGAATCTCTTCCCATGTGGCATCTTGCAGTAACAGGGTGTGATCCACTGCATGAAAAATAGCGGTTCTGTCCATCGAAATTCTCCTCCTATGATCCGACTTATTCTTCTTCAAGATCCATCAGTTGATAGACCGTGTATTCTCGTTCATATAGATAGCCCAGTTTTTCAGCTAAACCTACGGATTGTAGATTCGCAGCGTCCCAATGGGGAAAAATATTGTTCTTTAAGCATTCTAACATGAATGCCGCACTACAGGCAGTAGCAAGTCCTTTCTTACGATAATCGGTTCTGGTTCCGACCTCAATCTCCATCCTCCCCAAGCTGATTCCATAAGCAGAACATCCGGCTACGATCTCTCGCCCTTTTAGTGCTACAAAACCCAAACCATCTTCCATAAAGTGCTTCTCATCTTCGAAATTTGCACAGAAATCCCGACTCCATTCTTCCTTAAGTGCCAGATGATAAAGTCGTCCATCGATGCGTTTGATGCGGATTCCATCCGGAGATTTCGTCACATAATCCACATATTCTTTTAGCTGCTTCTGGTCAAAATGATGCTCATCCTTCTTGAGTTCATAACGGCTGACCAATCGATACTGACCATCAAATTGATCTTCGATCCAACCGGCCCACAGTTCGTTCTCCGGTATCATAAAATCATGGGTGCAGGACTCATAGATCTGCGTCTTCAAATCCAAGGCACTTTCTCCCTTGGGCGGCAAGCCCAGTACATAGGAGAAATCACCGACATGAATCAAGCAATAAGAGGAATCCTCTAGTTTTGGAACCCATATCCGACCAATTCTTCCCTCCATAGCACCTCGTACCAGTACCTCTTGGTTTTCACATCCAAGCATCTGGACGGTCTGGCGTTTTGCTTTTCCTAATTCAATCATAGTCGTCCTCCTATCTTTAGAATCTAAAGTCATTATATCATATTTTTTAGAATTCTGCTTATTTAAAGTATTTTTAAATATTAATTTTTTTTGAAGACAAGGAGGGGGAATTATCGTTATAATAGGAGAAGGAAGAAGGTGAGCAGGATTAATGTGGAAATACAGCTAGAACATCTGATACAGGCATATCAAAATTTAATTTATTCAATTTGTTATAAATTGACCGGTGATTATTTTGATGCTCAGGATCTTGCTCAGGAAACCTTTTTATCGGCTTATAAGAATTTGGCTTATTTTGACGGCAGCAACGAACGGGCGTGGCTTTGCAAGATCGCAACCAACAAATGTCTGGATTACTTAAAACACAGCGGCAGACGTCAGATTCCCATGGATGATCAATATTTTCTTACGGTAACCGATCGCCGAATCTCTCCGGAGCAAGATTTTTTAGAACAAGAAATTCGCGAAGAACTTCGAAGCTGCTGCAATCAATTGAGTTCACCTTACCGAGAGGTGGCTCTGGATTATTTTTATCATGAGTTGGAAATTGGAGAGATCGTCCAAAAGACAGGTAAAAATATAAAAACCTTACAGACACAGATTTACCGTGCCAAAGCGATGCTGAAAAAGCTTTATCGAAAGGAGGATTTAAGGGATGGATAGAACGAAACAGGTTTCATTAGAAGAGCTGGAGCATCTTGCAAATTCTGATTTCTGCATGATGCAGTTTGCAGATCGTCTGGAAGCAGACGGGCTCTTGACTGCGCCAAAACATATGCAGGATAATATTCTGGCAAGAAGCAGGCAGTTGGATGTTCAGATTGTTGCCAAAACCAATGAGGCTTCCAAGAATCTGCAATTGTTTTACTATAGTTTAAAGGTTGGTTTTGCTACCGTTTTTGCATTGAGTTTTCTGCTTGCAATCCCTCAGATTCCCATGGTATCACCCAGTCGAGTCAACGTATTTTATGAAAAGGCACAAGAGATTAACGATCAGCTACAAGAATTTTCCAATCAATTATTTCAAATGGAGGTAACATTCTATGACAAACAAAAAAAATAAATTTTTTACTTTTTGCTTTTCCATGATTCCGGGTGCAGGAGAGATGTATTTGGGGTTTTATAAGATGGGGATCAGCTTGATGACGATATTTGGGATCATGATTGCTCTGGGGGGAGTTTTTGACCTTGGCATCTTCTTCTGTTTATTGCCGGTTCTGTGGTT
>JAVXIV010000299.1:0-2594 GCA_036785645.1 Hungatella sp. | reverse complement strand
TGGAATTCAACCACTTTTGTTGACTTTCAATAAATCCGAAAAAGTAACGAACTACTTTTTTACTCATGATAAAGCTCCTTCCATAATTTGAGTTGCGATTGCCAGAACTTCGCTCAGACGCTTTCCTTCAGCTTCTGCAATCTCTTTCCCTAAAGGGGTAATAATATACTCCTTCTTCCGCATCGCATCACTTCCATAGGGTTCAATCCAATGTTTTTCGTTCAAGGTATTGATTGCACCATATAAAGAGCCTGCACCCAAGTTTAGTCTGCTATTTTGTTATTGACAAGCAAAATGTAAAGTGATATATTTGTCTTATAAAAGGATAAATATATCACTTCTAGAAAAAGAGGCTATTTGAATGAAAAACACAAGACGTACTTATACTCGGAAAATATCACCTAAGCTTGGGTTCTTGGGATTCCTTGGGTTCTTGGGATTTCTTGGCTTTGCACCTTGGATTTTGGAATTTACAGATATTTTAGCCGTACCATTTCCATTCTTTTTCTTTAGCTTCTTTGGTTTCTTTGGATTCTATTATGAAGGAAAAATGTCAGGAACATGGATAGATGAACGTTTCCAATCCAATATCTATCGTGCCGAAGCGATTGCCAATAAAGTTTCTCTGGCTATCATTATTGGGGTTGCAATTTTCACGATATCCATACTGCATCTAAATAGTTACAACACACTGAGTGTGATGATTGCAACGATTGGTCTTTCCTTTGGTTTATCTGCCTTTCTACAACCCTACCTACTATTTCGATTTGAGAACGAGGAGTAGATATGGGAGAATTTGAATGCAATCTAAAAAAATATAGGCAACTAAAAAATTTGACACAGGAACAATTGGGGGAAAAAGTAGGTGTTAGACGAGAAACCATTATGCGCTTAGAGGCAGGGAAATACAATCCTTCGCTAAAACTGGCCATAGATATATCAAAAATTGTGGAAGCTCCTATCGAAAAATTGTTTATCTTTGAATGAATATAGGAAATATTTTCTGGATGTATTAACACCTGTGCGCGCTTGTTTGCTATATGGGGTGCAAGCCTACCGAAAGAAGGATTTGTGCACGTAGTCTTCCGAGAAGAGGACAGACACCGGGCTTGATATATCGAAAAAAAGACTAACTTTGCAAAAACACAAAAGCAGACAGCAAAAGATGTGCACTGTAAATTAATTTTGTTGCAGCGCACATCTTTTTTATTTCTTACTTGCCATGATCTTACGATTAGCGTGTCCTTATCGCTAAAAGTATACACGAAACTGCCTCTGTCTTTCTGTTATTGGGCACTCATCTCTACCACTAATTTATCGATGCTTACCATCTTAACACAAAGTGCAAACAGCTCCATCGCTACAATCAGATCCGATAAAGGCGGGTATGAGGGGGCAATACGGATATTGCAATCATGTGGATCTTTGCCATATGGATAGGTAGCTCCGGCTCCGGTCATCACAAGACCTGCCTTCTTACATCGGGCTACCACTGCCTTTGCACAGCCATCCAGAGAATCAAAGGAAATAAAATACCCGCCCTTGGGAGAGGTCCAAGAACCAATTCCGAGACCGCCCAGTTCCCGATCCAAAATAGCAATGACTGCTTCGAATTTAGGTCTCATGATATCGGCATGCTTTCTCATATGTTCCACCATGCCATGAATATCCTCAAAGAAGCGCACATGGCGAAGTTGATTGACCTTGTCGTGACCAATCGTCTGAATCTTAAGCTGGCTCTTGATATCAACCAGATTGTTCTGAGAGGTTGCGATCGCAGCGATTCCGGATCCCGGGAAGCTCACCTTGGAAGTAGATGCGAACTTATACACCATATCCGGATTGCCGGCGCGCTTGCATTCTGCCAGAATTTCAATCAAATGATCCTGATCGTGGTCATACAGATGATGAATGGTATAAGCATTGTCCCAATAAATCCGGAAATCAGGTGCGGCGGGTTTTAAACGGGCAAAACGGCGTACCGTCTCGTCAGAGTAAGAGATTCCAAGCGGATTGGAGTATTTGGGTACGCACCAGATTCCTTTGATCATATCATCAGAGGCCACCAGTTCCTCTACCATATCCATATCCGGGCCTTCCGCAGTCATGGGTACATTGATCATCTCTATCCCAAAATATTCTGTGATGCCAAAATGGCGGTCATATCCCGGAACCGGACAGAGGAATTTCACTTTTTCCATCTTGCACCATGGTGTATTGCCCATAACTCCCTGCGTCATCGAACGAGAAACGGTATCATACATGACGTTTAAACTGGAATTTCCATATAAAATCACATGATCCGGAGCAACCTCCATCATATCGCCCAGAAGCTCTTTCGCTTCTTTGATTCCATCCAGCACACCATAATTACGGCAGTCCGTTCCATCTTCACAGGTCAGATCGTCTGCACTGCTTAAAACATCCATCATGCCCATCGACAGATCGAGCTGATCGAGCACCAGTTCATCGCCGTAACCGAAGCTCAACCCTTGCACCTGAATACCAACAGTGTCGCGACCCTTGAACGGATCGACGCCGCCGGGATATTGCGGCTCGTCGGCCCGCGCCAGCAGCTCGTTGATGCGCGTCAG
>JAVXIV010000298.1:0-2600 GCA_036785645.1 Hungatella sp. | reverse complement strand
AAGTGCGAAATATATGGGATATGATGAATACGTCTTATGATAAATTCATCCGCACCACCGATGCACAACACGAGGCACAGGTGCAGAAGATCTTCCGAAAACTATATGACAAAGGCGATATTTATAAAGGATATTATGAGGGACTTTACTGTACTCCCTGTGAGTCGTTTTTTACCGAATCCCAGTTAGTAGATGGGAAATGCCCGGATTGTGGGCGAGAGGTACAGCCGGCCAAGGAAGAAGCGTATTTCTTTAAGATGAGCAAATATGCAGACCGTCTGATTCAATATATCCAGGAGCATCCGGAGTTTATACAGCCGGTATCCCGCAAGAACGAGATGATGAACAATTTTCTGTTGCCCGGACTACAGGATTTGTGTGTATCCAGAACGACCTTTACCTGGGGGATTCCGGTTAGTTTTGATCCAAAACATGTTACGTATGTGTGGTTAGATGCTTTGACCAATTATATCACCGGAATTGGATATGACTGTGATGGCAGCAGTACCGAGCAGTTTGGTCGCTTGTGGCCTGCAGATCTGCACTTGATCGGCAAGGATATCATCCGTTTCCATACCATTTACTGGCCCATCTTTCTGATGGCGCTGGATTTGCCGCTGCCCAAACAGATTTTTGGTCATCCATGGCTGTTGCAAGGCGATGGCAAGATGAGCAAGTCCAAGGGTAATGTTTTGTATGCGGATACGCTGGTAGATTTCTTTGGTGTGGATGCGGTTCGTTATTTTGTTTTGCATGAGATGCCATTTGATAACGATGGTGTCATTTCTTGGGAATTGATGATCGAGCGGATCAATTCCGATCTGGCCAATGTACTGGGCAATTTAGTGAACCGTACGATCTCGATGTCCAATAAATATTTTGGCGGAGTCGTAACGGATGCAGGAGTACAGGATGCGGTTGATGACGATTTAAAACGTGTGGTATTGGATGCAGTACGAAAAACCGATGAGAAGATGGAGAAGCTTCGCGTAGCAGATGCCATGACAGAGATCTTTAGTATCTTCCGAAGAAGCAACAAATATATTGATGAAACGATGCCGTGGATACTGGCAAAAGAGGAATCCAAGAAGGAGCGCTTAGAAACGGTACTCTATCATCTGGTAGAAGCCATCACCATCGGAGCTTCTTTCCTGGAACCATTTATGCCTGAGACTTCACAGAAGATTTTGGCTCAGCTTCGCACGACACCGAGAAGCTTGTCTAAGATGGAGCACTTTGGTCTCTATCCATCCGGCAATCGGGTGACGGATCAACCGGAGATTTTGTTTGCACGCATGGATCCCGCAGAAGTATTGACGAAGGTGGCAGCGATGCAGGAGCGTGAAGCTGCGGCTACGGATGCGAGTGAAGGAAAAGCAGCAGAAGTTTTGGAAACGGTGATGGACATCGAAGCGAAACCGGAGATTGAATATGAGGACTTTGCTAAACTTCAATTTCAAATCGGTGAGATTCTTTCTTGTGAGGAAGTTCCAAAATCCAAAAAACTGCTCTGCTCTCAGGTTCGGATCGGAAGTCAGGTGAAACAGATTGTCAGTGGTATTAAGGCTCACTACACAGCCAAGGAGATGGTAGGCAAGAAGGTGATGGTAGTGGTAAACCTAAAGCCGGCCAAACTAGCCGGAGTTTTATCAGAAGGAATGCTGCTTTGTGCGGAAGATGCAGAGGGGAATCTGTCTCTCCTGACCTCCGAAAAACCGATGCCATCGGGTGCAGAGATTTGCTAAGCGGCAATGTTTTAAAGGTTTTTGCAATCGTGACCATGTGCATGGATCATATCGGCGCAGTCATCATAGAACCACTCATTGCACAGCTGTCACAGACCTTGGATTTGAATTCGATTTCGGAACTGCAAAAGCTGCAGTTTTTGCAGAATTTGGATCGGGCACTTCGCCTGATTGGAAGACTTGCATTTCCGATCTTCTGCTTTTTATTGGTAGAAGGATTTTTGCATACACGTAATGTGAAGAATTATGCACTGCGTCTTCTGGTATTTAGTGCAATTTCAGAAATTCCATTTGATTTGGCTATTAATACCGCCTGGTTTGATCCAAGCCTTCAGAACGTGTATTTTACGTTGTTCTTGGGTCTTGTGGCTTTGATCGGAATCCAAAAATATCAATTTACATTTTGGAAACAGGCTGTCGTGGTGGCAGTTTGTTTTGGGACAGCAGTATTGCTGCGTACGGACTACGGAGCCATGGGTGTATGCTTTATCGTGCTTCTGTATCTGCTGCGAGACCATAAAGTGCAGCAGATGATCTGGGGAAGTATTGTAATATGTGGAGAGATGACGGCACCATTGGCATTTATCCCCATTCGTATGTACAACGGCACGAGGGGGAAATGGAACTTAAAATACCTATTTTATACGTTCTATCCGCTGCACCTTTTGATCCTTTTTGGAATTCGCAAGGTATGTTATCCCGGAATTTGATTACATTACCGGAAAATGAGGGAAGATTATGATATTTGATACACATGTTCATTATGATGATGAAGCATTTCAGGAGGATCGGGATCAGCTGTTGGGCAGCTTGGCAGAACATGGGATCGAAGCGGTGGTCAACATCGGTGCCAGC
>JAVXIV010000297.1:0-2617 GCA_036785645.1 Hungatella sp. | reverse complement strand
GAAGAACGCTTTCATGATTCGGCTCGATTTTCGCTTAAGGCAACCCTCCTGCTCTCTGTTGCCGTGGCGGGAGTGTACATCGTGCTGGCTCAGCCGCTGATCATGCTTTTTAATCGAAATCCCGCTGTGGTAGAGTATGGGTCGCGTCTTTTGATTTCGCAGGTAGCCCTCTATCCGGCATTTGGACTGTGCTATATGATGACGATTACCTTTCAAACGATCGGTGCCTCTAAATATGGCTTATTTCTC
The DNA here is from genome assembly GCA_036785645.1 of Hungatella sp. Lineage (GTDB taxonomy): Bacteria > Bacillota > Clostridia > Lachnospirales > Lachnospiraceae > Hungatella_A. Next base: position 2,368 of record JAVXIV010000297.1, on the reverse strand, counting down.
TCCACAATACGACAGGGTCTCTTCTACATTCCCTGCATTTTACTGTTGCCGCGGTTTCTGGGTGTCAACGGTATCTATTTTTCACAGCCGATTGCAGATGTGCTGACCTTGTTGGTCTGCCTGCTTTCCTATCGCGCCATGAAGCGCATCGCAACACAGAATATGAAGCTTTTATAGCAAAGGAGGTCTATCTATGGAATATCAGATGATTACAATCAGCAGGCAGTATGGCAGCGGCGGATCATCGAAGAATATGGAGAAGAGGCACATAAATTCGGTTGCAATTCTGATATTTTTAAGTTATACTAGCTTCCATTAGGGAATGAAGTGCTCCCTTGCCGGTGGAAATATGCCACTGGGCAAAACCGCTGAACAGGCTGATGACTTCTGTGATTTCAGGATCACAGGAGAAGTCGGCTTTTTTGCCGACCAGCGGACTTTTACCCTAAAAATATAGCTGGAGGAAAAATTATGTTAACATCACTTGCACTTGTTTTTCTGGTAGGTTTGGCGATGGCTTCCATTTGCAGCCGTTTGAAGCTGCCTCGTATGATTGGTATGCTAGTTACCGGCATCGTGCTCGGTCCTTATGTGCTGGATCTGCTGGATGCTTCGATTTTGGGCATTTCCTCGGAATTGAGGCAGATCGCGCTGGTCATTATACTCATCAAGGCAGGCCTGTCGCTGAATATTCAAGACTTAAAAAAGGTTGGGCGGCCGGCCATTCTCATGTCCTTTGTGCCTGCGGTGTTTGAAATCGCGGCTTTTGTGCTGCTGGCACCCAAGCTGCTCGATGTTACACCAATCGAAGCCGCCATCATGGGGGCGGTACTGGGCGCAGTTTCACCGGCAGTGGTTGTTCCGAAGATGGTGCATCTGATGGAACAGCATTATGGAACCGAAAAAAGCATTCCCCAGTTGATTTTGGCGGGAGCCTCGCTGGATGATGTATTTGTTATTGTTTTATTTGGAGCCTTTGTAAGCATTGCACAGGGAGGATCAGCCGGTGTGATGGATTTTGCCAATATTCCTATCTCCATTGTGCTAGGCATTGCTATGGGAGCGGTGACCGGCTTTTTACTGGCTTTATTTTTCGAGACCAGCTATGCACATCAGCATTATGTTCGCAACAGCATGAAGGTGATCATCGTGCTGGGATTTGCATTTTTGATGCTTGCGATCGAAGACTGGCTGTCCGGAGTGGTGGCAGTCTCCGGATTGCTTGCCGTGATGAGTATGGCCTGCGTCCTGCAAATGCGGAGTATTCCTCTGGTTTCCGGACGGCTTTCCGAAAAATTCGGGAAACTGTGGCTGGCTGCCGAGGTGATTTTATTTGTTCTTGTGGGTGCGGCGGTAGACATTCGCTACACGCTGGAGGCTGGAGGCGGAGCGGTTCTTATGATTTTTATTGCACTGCTTTTTCGTTCGCTTGGGGTTTTACTGTGCCTGATCGGCACAAGGCTTAACGAGAAAGAACGCCTGTTTTGCGTCATTTCCTATCTGCCCAAAGCCACGGTGCAGGCAGCCATCGGATCCGTGCCACTGGCACTCGGGCTGCCCTGTGGGAAGCTTGTGTTATCGGTGGCGGTACTTTCCATCATCATTACCGCACCGTTGGGGGCATTTGGAATGGAGGTAAGTTATAAAAAACTGCTCGCAAAAAACTAGGCATATGTGCTATACTAGAGTTGTACTTTGAACCAATCTTAATTATCTTGTAGAGGAAAGAGAGAACAAACCATGAAGAATCCAATTGTTACATTTGAAATGATGGACGGAGATCTGATCAAAGCAGAACTTTATCCGGAGCAGGCACCGAATACGGTCAACAATTTTATCAGTTTGGTAAAACAAGGCTTTTATGACGGACTGATTTTTCACAGAGTCATCAATGGTTTCATGATACAGGGTGGATGCCCGGATGGCAATGGAACCGGCGATCCGGGATATTCCATCCAGGGAGAATTCAGCCAGAATGGATTTGACAATCCATTTCAGCATACCGCAGGTGTTTTATCGATGGCACGCGCCATGAGCCCTAACTCGGCGGGTTCCCAATTTTTCATCATGCATAAAGACGCACCGCACTTGGATGGTTCCTATGCCGCATTTGGAAAAGTGATCGAGGGCATGGATATTGTCAACAAGATTGCAGATGTCAGAACCGACTACAATGACAAACCCATGAAAGAACAGAAGCTGAAAGCGGTGACGGTAGATACCTTTGGCGAAACCTATCCGGAACCGGAAAAGTGTTGAGAATATGACTGAAGAACGAAGAACGATGGTAGATGGAACGTCTTATACCGTAGTAATATCGGATGAAAGAGAGGCTCTTTTGGCTGCTGATGCAGCCGGAAGAGCCATG
>JAVXIV010000296.1:0-2630 GCA_036785645.1 Hungatella sp. | reverse complement strand
AAAAAGGCGGAAAGATATATTCATTAATCGTTGTAGTTTGTATCGTAATTGGTTCCGCCCTGAAGTTGGAACTGGTTTGGTCTCTTGCCGATTTCTTCAATGGTTTGATGGTAATTCCAAATGCCATGGCACTTCTGGCTCTTAGTGGATTGGTAGTAGATATCAGTAAGAAATATAGTAAATAATATTCATAAAAATATTTTGCAAAAACGGTCAGAATGTTATATACTAAGAGGGAATTTATTTAGAATCAATAAAAAAGGATGGAAAAGAATATGGCATTGTTAGAGACGTGGAGAAATTTAGCTTATGGTGAAGGCTTAGATGATAAAGAGAGAGAGAATTTTTGGGCCGGATATTTTACCATTGAAAAAGGAATTTATGAAAAGATTTTATCAAATCCAGCGGAAGTCATTTCCGGTACGGTTAAAGAATTAGCCAGAAAATACGAGACCGAAGTACTGATTATGACCGGCTTTTTGGATGGAATCAATGAGAGCTTAAAAGATTATGAAAATCCTCTGGATACGATGGAAGAGGATACCGAGGTCAAGATCGAGATTGACCCCGAAAAACTTTATTATAATATGGTAGAAGCCAAGGCGGACTGGCTGTACAATCTTCCGATGTGGGAGGATCTGCTGACAGCCGAGAAGCGAAAAGAACTCTATAAGACACAGCGTGCATCCGGTACCGTGGTCAAAGAAGCAAAGGTTGGACGCAACGATCCCTGTCCTTGTGGAAGTGGCTTGAAATACAAGAAGTGCTGCGGCAAGACCTTATAATTCAAAAAACAGAGACATCCCTTCGATGCTCTCTGTTTTTTGAACTATGGAACGATAAGTACAAGAGGAAAACAAAGAGAAAGAAGATACCATGGATGCTTATACGAGTTTTGCGGCAGTTTATGACACCTTTATGGATAATATTCCCTATGAGGAATGGAGCGCCTACCTGACCGGACTTTTAAAAGAATATGGAATTGCCGATGGACTGGTTTTGGATCTGGGATGCGGTACCGGAAGTATGACCGAGCGGCTAGATCAGCAGGGATATGATATGATCGGCATAGATAATTCTGAGGACATGTTGCAGATTGCCATGCAAAAACGAGCAGAATCCGGTAGTAATATCTTATACTTATTACAGGATATGAGAGAGTTCGAACTCTACGGCACGGTGAAAGCGGTCGTCAGTATCTGTGACTCCATCAATTATCTGACCGACTATGCCGATCTGGTCACCGTATTTCGCTTAGTCAATAATTATTTGGATCCTCAGGGAATCTTTATCTTTGACCTCAATACCATCTATAAATATCAGGAGATTTTGAGAGACCATACCTTTGCAGAAAATCGAGATGACTGCAGCTTTATCTGGGATAATGATTACGAAGAAGCATCTATGATTAACGCATATGATCTGGCTTTATTTATACAGGAACAAGAAGGACTTTATCGTAGATATGAGGAAACCCATTTTCAAAAAGCTTATTCGGTTCCAACCGTAATCCATGCACTCGAAGAAGCCGGAATGAAATTTATGGCAGTTTACGATGCATTTACCAAAAATTCTCCGAAAGAAGACAGTGAACGCATCTATATCATAGCCCGGGAACAGGGGAAATAAATCAGAAAGAGGAACGAAGATGAACGATTATATCATTCGGGCGACTGCGGCTAACGGAGAGATCCGTGCATTTGCAGCGACTACCAGAGAACTGGTAGAAACTGCACGTGCTGCCCACAACACCAGCCCGGTTGCTACCGCCGCACTGGGACGGCTGTTGAGTGCAGGCGCTATGATGGGAGTCATGATGAAAGGGCAAGATGATTTGCTGACGCTCAAAATTCAGGGAGATGGTCCCATGGAAGGATTGACGGTTACGGCAGATTCTATGGGGCATGTCAAGGGCTATGTCATGAACCCGATGGTGATGCTGCCTCCTAATACACAAGGGAAATTAGACGTAGGCGGTGCGCTTGGAGTGGGTGTCCTCAGTGTTATTCAGGATATTGGCTTAAAAGAGCCCTACGTGGGACAAACCATATTGGTCACCGGGGAGATTGCAGAAGATCTGACTTATTATTACGCGACATCGGAACAGACACCTACTTCGGTGGCTTTAGGGGTTTTGATGAACCCGGACAACACTGTCTGTCAAGCAGGAGGCTTTATCCTTCAATTGATGCCCGATGCCTCAGAAGAGATCATCCAAAAGCTGGAAACACAATTAGCTAAAATTTCTTCCATTACCTCTTTATTGGATGAAGGAAATACACCGGAGATGATTTTGGAACAGATTTTGGGAGAGCTGGATTTGGAAATTCACGATAAAGTTCCGACTGAGTTTTCTTGCAATTGTGAGAAAGCACGCGTAGAAAAAGCACTCATCAGTATCGGACAAAAGGAATTGCTGGATATGATAGAAGAAGGTAAAACCGTGGAAGTAAACTGCCATTTCTGTAATACCAATTATGAATTTACGGTAGCGGAATTACAGGAACTACTAAAAAAAGCGACACATTGAGCTGTAAAGAAAATGAAACAGGAGGAAATTCATAATTGAATTTCCTCCTGCCCCATTAATCACGTACGGTGTAGCACTCTTATGTGAATGAAAAGGTACA
>JAVXIV010000295.1:0-2633 GCA_036785645.1 Hungatella sp. | reverse complement strand
GGTGCGGTATCTTTGTTTGTAGCAGCTATAGGAATTGCCAATACGATGATGATGGCGATCTATGAGCGGACAAAAGAGATCGGAGTGATCAAAGTTCTGGGGTGTGATATGGGCGTGATTCGTGATATGTTCTTACTCGAATCCGGATTTATTGGATTCATGGGCGGAGTCATCGGTGTGACGTTCAGTTATGGCGTATCTTATGTCATGAATCGATTTTTGGGACTTAGCCAGATGATGGCGGGAATTGCCGGCGATATCTCTAGGATACCGACCTGGCTGAGCCTCTCGGCCATTGCATTTGCAATCTTCGTGGGCATGGCAGCCGGTTTCTTCCCCTCTTTGAGAGCGATGAAACTCAGTCCGTTGGCGGCGATTAGAAATGAATAAGGAGGATGATGCGATGTCTTTGGAACGTGCAAAAGCTTATTTAAAAGGTTGTGGAGTGGATGATCGAATTCAAGAGTTTGAGGTGTCTAGTGCTACGGTAGAACTGGCGGCGGAAGCGGTCGGCTGTGAACCGGAACGAATTGCCAAAACCCTATCTTTTAAAATGGATGATCAGGCGATTTTGATTGTGACGGCAGGAGATGCCAAGATAGATAATCCCAAATATAAGGCACAATTTCATACAAAAGCCAAGATGCTGTCACCGGAAGAGGTGACGGCTTTGGTAGGGCACAGTGTGGGCGGCGTTTGTCCATTTGGTGTAGAAGAAGGGGTTCGTGTGTTTCTAGACGAATCCCTAAAACGTTTTGAGCAGGTTTATCCGGCATGCGGAAGCAGCAACAGTGCAATCGGACTCACGATACCGGAATTGGAACGATATTCCGGCTATGAATCTTGGATCGATGTTTGCAAGGATTGGCAATAAAAACAAATTTATAGAGGAGAAATGACAGATGAAGAAGATGGATTTATGGGGAGAATTAAAGCACAATTCTTATCCGGGCAGGGGGATTGTGATCGGCAAATCCGAAGATGGCAAGAAGGCAGTGACTGCTTATTTTATCATGGGAAGAAGTGAGAACAGCAGAAATCGAATTTTTATAGAAGATGGTGCGGGAATCCGTACGCAAGCTTTTGACCCATCCAAATTGACGGATCCAAGCCTAATCATCTATGCTCCGGTGCGTGTACTTGGCAACAAGACGATCGTGACCAATGGAGATCAGACTGATACGATTTATGAGGGTATGGATCACCAGATGACATTCGAACAGTCCCTGCGTTCCAGAGAATTTGAACCGGATGCACCAAACTATACACCGCGAATTTCAGGAATTCTTCATGTGGAAGATGGACGTTATAACTATGCGATGTCAATTTTAAAAAGCAATGGCGGCGATGCCGCTTCCTGCAGCCGCTATACCTTTGCTTATGAAAATCCGGCAGCGGGAGAAGGTCATTTGATTCATACTTATATGCAGGATGGCAATCCGCTTCCAAGCTTTGAGGGAGAACCCAAATGGGTAAACATTTCGGATCCGATTGATACTTTTACGGAAAATCTTTGGAATAGTTTAAATGAGGCCAATAAAGTATCTTTATTTGTTCGCTATATCGATCTACAAAGCGGCTGCTATGAGAGCCGCATAGTCAATAAAAACAAATAGGATGGGCAGAAAAGGAGAATCATATGAAAGAATTAGAGTTAAAATATGGATGCAATCCAAACCAGAAACCATCCAGAATCTTTATGCATGGAGAGCAGGAACTTCCGATTCAGGTTTTGAGCGGCAGACCCGGATATATCAATTTCTTAGATGCTTTTAATGGCTGGCAGTTAGTACGTGAATTAAAAGCGGCTACCGGACTACCGGCTGCTACTTCTTTTAAACATGTTTCTCCTGCAGGCGCAGCCGTTGGAATTCCGCTCGATGAAACTTTAGCGAAGATCTATTGGGTAGAAGATATGGGACCGCTTTCACCGCTGGCCAGTGCTTATGCCAGAGCCAGAGGCGCCGATCGGATGTCGTCTTTTGGCGATTTTATTGCACTGTCGGATGTGTGTGATGTGGATACGGCACGTTTGATCAAACGGGAAGTTTCCGATGGTGTGATTGCTCCCGGATTTGAACCGGAAGCGTTGGAATTATTGAAAGCAAAGAAGAACGGCAATTATAATGTGGTTCAAATTGACCCTGCCTATGTACCGGAAGCGATTGAACGGAAACAGGTATTTGGAATCATTTTCGAACAAGGCAGAAATGAATTAAAGATGGATGATGCACTTCTTGCCCATGTAGTCACCGAGAACCGGGAGATTCCGGCTGCTGCAAAGCGGGACTTGCTCATCTCTCTGATTACCCTAAAATATACGCAGTCCAATTCAGTATGCTTTGTCAAAGACGGTCAGGCAATCGGAATCGGGGCGGGGCAGCAATCCAGAGTACATTGTACCAGACTGGCCGGCAACAAGGCAGATAACTGGTTTCTGCGCCAAGCTCCGCAGGTATTATCGCTGCAGTTTGTAGATGGAATTCGGCGTGCAGATCGCGACAATGCGATCGATGTCTATATCGGAGAAGAGTATCTGGATGTGTTGGCAGATGGAGTTTGGGAGCAGACTTTCAAGGTGAAACCGCCGGTATTTACCCGAGAGGAGAAACGTGTCTGGTTGGATCAGATGA
>JAVXIV010000294.1:0-2634 GCA_036785645.1 Hungatella sp. | reverse complement strand
CAGCCTTTAAATCCAGAACCGGCTGGTTTTCACTAAGACCCAAAATGACATTTTCAATGACGGTCAATGCAGGAATCAACATGAAATGCTGATGTACCATGCCGATCCCAAGCGCAATCGCCTGCTTGGAATCCTGTACATTGACCAATTGTCCGTCAAAATAGATCTCGCCTTCATAGCTGTCATACATTCCATACAAGCAATTCATCAAGGTAGATTTTCCGGCACCATTTTCTCCAAGCAGTGCATGAACCTCTCCTTTTTTGATCTGGAGGTTCACATCCTCATTGGCTACCACAGAAGCGAATCGTTTGGTAATATGCTTCATTTCCAATATATATTCTGACATACTTTTCCTCCTATTCTTTCCGGTAAGCAACACCGCTGCTCGCCGGCTTGTTGCTGCGTTTGGCAAACATGCAGAGTGCAATGATGGTGATCAAGTATGGCAGCATATTGAGAAGCTGATAATAGTTTCCAATGCTGGTTGTAAGCAGACGATATTTGAGTGCATCGGCAGCACCAAACAAAAGCGCAGCATAGAGAACCGTCTTTGGAGAATAGTTTCCAAAGACACAGACTGCCAATGCCATGAAGCCTTTGCCGGATACCATGCCCTCGGTAAAGGAAGACAGCTGTCCCATGGATACGAAGGAACCCGCCAATCCCGCCATCATACCACTGAATAAAACAGCTCCATAGCGGATCCGAAATACATTGATTCCCACGGTATCACAAGCCTTGGGATACTCACCAACTGCACGAATCTTGAGTCCGATGTTGGTTCTCTGGAGCACAAACCAGCACAGCGGAACACAGAGAAATGCAATGTAAACAGGAAACGACCAGTTAAACAGTACACTGCCCAGAATCGGGATCTTGCTCAGCCCCGGAATCGGCAGATTTACGTAACCACTGACCTTCTCCCCATTGAGCAAAAGACGATTTAACGTAACCGTAAAGCCTCCGGCGAAAATATTAAATGCAGTACCCACCACAATCTGGTTGGAGCGAAGGGTAATGGTGAAAAATGCGAAGATCAAAGCCATAATCAGTCCGCCAAGCATCGCCAGCAGCGCTCCTGCTACTGCAGAACCGGTGAATGCCGCCCCTACACATCCAAGCAGCGCACCAATCAGCATAATACCTTCCGTTCCGATATTGACAATACCGGCACGTTCACTAAAGATCAGACCTAAGGCCGCAAGCAGCAGCGGCGTTGCAGTACGTATATCTGCAGTTAGAAAATTAGTTATAAAATCAACCATGATTTTTACCTCCTACCGCTTCGTTGGATCTTCGGTTAAGCAGAGATTTTCCACCTTTACCAAACCAGATGAATAATTCGCGGCTGACTGCAAAGATGATAATCATACCTTGAATCATATAAATAGATGCAGATGGTACTTTGGCCAAAAGCTGCATCTTGACACCGCCCGCATTCAAGGCACCAAACAAAATGCCCGAGATCACGATGCCAATCGGATGACAGCCACCCAACAGTGCCACGGCGACTCCGCTGAATCCGAAGTTATTGGAAAATCCTTCGGTTAGGAAATATTGAAGACCAATGATGTTGATGATACCGCCAAGACCTGCAAATCCACCGGCAATAAACATCGCCAACAGAGAATTGACCGGAATATTCATACCGGAATAGCGACCGGCATTGGGATTTTGACCGATGACACGCATCTCATAGCCTCTGGTAGTCTTCCACATGAATATATAATAAACCGCCACTGCCAGAAGAGCCAGCAGGATTCCCGCATGGAGTCGGGTCTGAGACAAGATGATCGGCAGCTTCACCGCTTCGACAACCGATGGCATACGCGGTGCAGCACCCGGAGTCATATCTTTAAATGGAGCATTCGTCACACAATAGCTGACAATCTCCATCGCAATATAGTTGAGCATAATGGTCGTAATCAGTTCACTGGCACCAAAACGCATCTTTAAGACTGCCACGATGAGACCCCACAGAGCTCCGCCCAAAAATCCGCAAAACAGTACCAATACAATATGTAATACAGGAGGCAGTCCCTGTATGTGTGCACCTGCAATCGAGCCACAGATGGCGCCGATGTAGAGCTGACCCTCTGCACCTAGATTAATCAGACCACATCGCAAAGCGATGGCATAGCTGAGTGCCGTGAAGATCAGCGGTGTGGTTTGTATCAGAGTCTCTGCAATGGAGTTTTTGCTTCCAAATGCCCCCTTCAAAAGACTCATATACGCTTTCCCTACATCATACCCCATGGCGCTCATAATCATGGCACCAAGGATCAACGCAACTAAAATGGATGCCAAGGGAAAACTAATTTCTTTTAACTTGTCAAGTATCCTTTTCTGCATTTGAACCCCTCCAAAACAGCCTCTGTTATTTGAAACAAGGCCACCAGAAACATACATCTCTGAGCAGCCTTGAATTGTACAAAATACCGATCCTGCAAAGCGATTGGAAATTAATCAATTGTGATTACAATTTCTCCGCTTGCCATCTTGTCCATAGTCTCTGTAACTTTTGCTTTTACCGCATCATCTACGGTTGCAAACCAATCTGTCAGATATACAACGCCTTTGTTGGCACCATATTTCTCAACTTCTGTCGCCTTTAATTCACCCTTTTTAAAT
>JAVXIV010000293.1:0-2655 GCA_036785645.1 Hungatella sp. | reverse complement strand
CAGGGGGTTAGCAATGGTAAATATCCTTTAGATGAACGACAATTATTACCGGGACTTTGCCCTAAGGATATAAATAATGATCACATTGTTACACAAATGCGTATTCTTGATCCGGATGGTGAATGGAAAGTATCAAAAAAAGATTCTCGCTTGATGGTCTTGAGAAAACCGTATGAAACACAAGGCGAGTTTTATCGGATGTATCCGGAAGGCATAATTCGTGGAGATATAATGGGTTTTGATATTCCTATGCCCAAGGACGTGAACCTTAATCGAAATTATCCGGCACATTGGCAGCCGGAAGGTATGCAGTATGGTGCGTGTGAACTTCCTTTGTCTGAGCCGGAAACCAAAGCAGTAGCTTGTTTTATTAATTTGCATCCTAATATTGCGGGTGTAATTTCGTTTCATACCAATGCAGGTGCTATTATGCGTCCTTTTAGTAACAAAGGAGACGAAAATTTCGTAGGAGCGGATCTTTCAATGTATAATGCACTTGGTGCTATGGGACAAGAAGATTTGGGCTATGAAGTCATGTCTACCTATGGGGGATTTACACCGGATAAAACAAGAATAAGAGGCGGTACTTTAAGCGATTGGACTTTTGAGTTTCTCGGGATTCCATCATTTATGTTAGAACTGTGGAATGTTTATGATGCGGCGGGTAGCAAACGTCCTCCCAATTTTCACTTTAGTCCCAAGGACGAAGATACTGATTTAGAAGTTCTGCGCTTTGCAGATCGTGAAATTGGACCGTCTGCCTATATTGATTGGCAACCAATAAAGCATCCTCAACTTGGGAAGGTTGAAGTTGGAGGTTGGAATCGCATCTATGTCGAACGAAATCCACCGGAATCATATTTACAGGCATTGTCGGAAGGCGCAGCGTCTTTTACCATAAAATTGGCGGAGGCTTTACCAAAACTAGTGATTAAAGATATGATAGTTAACAAACTGGCTGAAAAAATATATAAGGTCAGTGCGGTTATCAAAAACGCCGGTTACTTGCCTACCTATCTCTCATCACAAGCACTTTCTGTCAATACAGCATCTCCTATTCGCGTTGAATTGACAGCAGAAAACATTCCAATCAAAATAGAGTGTGGTTTAAACCCTTGTGATATTGGTCATTTGGAAGGCCGCTTTGGACGTGATGCAGAATGGTCTCATGATCGTGCAATGTGGAAGCCGGTGGAGCGTAAGGTAGAGTGGGTTATTCGAGTAGAAAAGGATGGAGTGATACTTAGATTGACCGCATCTGCTCCTCGCTGTGGGGCTGTGCATCAAGATATTTCTATATAACTAAAAGTTTCGTAGATCTCTTTAGAAAGGTGGATGTATATGTATTTTAAAATAGGAGTAACCTGTGCATTAGATGCACCGGAAGGCTCACCATTTCCTTTGGTAAATCCGAATATTTATGCAACGGTAGATTTCTTGGCAGAAAATGGATTTGACAGTATAGAACTGCATTTGTTACATCCATCCGAAGTTGATGGCTCTCGCATAAAAGAATACTGTGCCGCTAAAGGCTTATTGATTTCGAGCATTGGAACCGGTATGGCTTATGGACGCGAAGGCTTATCGATTACTTCGCCTGATGTGCAAGTACGAAAAAGAGCTATTCAGCGTTTAAAGGAACAGTTGGATTTGGCTTCAGAGCTAGAATGTAGTATTGTTATCGGTTCTATGAGGGGAGAAATAAGAAAAGGTTCATCAAAAAAGGAAATTGACAAGCAGATGATAGAGGGGTGTAAGGAACTTTGCGAGTATGCTTCCGCTGGAAAAGGCAGTATAGTAATAGAAGCGATTGATCGTTTTGAGACAAATTATCTTCAGACGGCGGAAGAAGTGATGGATATAATAGAGCAAGTTGATAGCGATAAACTGGGAGTTCATTTAGATACATATCATATGAATATGGAAGAGTGTGACTGGAAAAAACCAGTATTACTCTGTGGAAAGAAGTTACGACATGTTCATGTTGCGGATAATAATCGCAACTATCCAGGCTGGGGACTGATAGATTTCAAACCATTTCTCAGGGCGCTTGATGAGATTGGATATGATCAAACGTTAACTTTAGAGTGTTATCCAAGACCGGATGGCAAGACGGCTGTTAAGCGTGGATTGCAGCATTTGCGTATGCTCATGGACAGATAAAATACGAGTTTTTTGACTCATTGTGCGGATTGCGGAAATTGACTTTGTATTCATGCTTTGTATCATTCTTTTCTAGCACTGTGCAGTTTATCATTGTTTCAGTTATGTTATAGGCAAGGAGCTTCGTCCATATCTCCTGTTCAATAAACTGTGGCTTATACGAATGAAAATTGCTCAAACCTATCGTATATTTTGGCTTTCTAAAAGAAGAATACACCGACAGGCCACTGTTTTGCCTCCCTATCTGCAGGACAGCCGCAGGAATATCCGCTGTATCACTCGTTTTCAATCTAATCTTGGTGGCCATGTCCTCTGTTTGCCCGATCACATTTGCGGTGGAAATGGGAAAACAAGAAAGGACACCGCTGTGGAGAGCAGAACGATAAAAAGAACCACGATACTGCGGAATTTATGATACCATATATTTCTCCGGTTACTGTATCTGTGATAGAAACAGTATCATCTGAAACAATTATAAACACACGTTCCCCG
>JAVXIV010000292.1:0-2662 GCA_036785645.1 Hungatella sp. | reverse complement strand
GGCTGCAGCGGAGGAAGTGACCGGAGCATTGCTTGAGGGGATTGCCGTCATACCTTGTCCTGCATAGTCCATCACCTTGACCACGTAGTTCTGTGTCTCTTTATAAGGAGGGATACCGTGATATTTATCGACGCTTCCACTACCTGCGTTGTAGGCAGCGAGTGCCAATTTGGTATTGCCATCATACTTGTCAAGCATCTCACGCAAGTACTTGGCACCGCCCATGATGTTCTCACGTGGATCCAAGGAATCACGGACACCCAGAGATTTGGCGGTAGCGGGCATGAGTTGCATCACACCCTGTGCTCCACAATGGGAGACAGCGCCGGGGTTGAAATCAGATTCTGCCTTCCCGACTGCCTTTAGAAGCGCTGCAGGAACTTGGTATTGGCGGGCAGCTTCTTCAAAAATGGCATTCAGATCAGAAGGTACGTTCAGACGCTGACTGATCGCATCCGAAAAACCGCCGGCTCGCAGCGGCGAGGGAGCGGTCGTTTGGAATGTATGGACTTCCTGATTGGAGATTGCTTGAATTTGGGACATAGAAATACCTCTTCTTCTGTAGGGTGATCGGAGTTGTGCTTCATGATTAGAATTATAAGCGTTAAAAGAATAATTTGCAAGAAATTTTAAAATAACTATTAATTATATGAAAATCGCGACGATATATAAGTATGAAAAGAAAATAAAACTTTTCTGAAACTATTACAAGGTATCTGCCGGACGATTCTACGGATTGCATTTGGATTCGGACAGAGCGGAGCAGAGATCTACACCGGGGTTCAAGGAAGAACCTTAGGAAAATTCAAGGAGGAATTACTATGAGGATTCAACACAACATCGCAGCTTTAAACTCACACAGACAGTTAGGTTCTAACAACGGTGCCGTATCCAAGAACTTAGAGAAGTTGTCATCCGGTTATCGGATCAACCGTGCAGGTGATGATGCAGCCGGACTTGCTATTTCCGAGAAGATGAGAGCACAGATCACAGGACTTGATACCGCATCCAAGAACGCACAGGACGGTGTTTCCCTGATCCAGACCGCAGAGGGTGCTTTGACCGAAGTTCACTCCATGTTAAATCGTATGGAAGAGCTGGCCAGCCAGTCTGCCAACGGTACTTACAGCAACAGCGTAGACCGTGAGGCGATTCAGGAGGAGTATAACTCTCTTTCCACCGAAATTACTCGTATCTCTACCAGTACTACGTTCAATGGGATTACGTTGCTAGGCGGCACCCTTTCTATTGATTTACAGATTGGTGCAACCAATTCTACCACGGATCAATTAACGGTAAAAGTATCCAGTATGAGTGCGTCAGAGTTGAAGGTTGATGGTGCTACTGCTGTTACCACACAAGCTTCAGCTAGGCTGACTATGGATGCTGTTAAGACAGCGATCAATACCGTATCCACGGCTCGTGGTAAGATGGGTGCTATCCAGAACCGTTTGGAGCATACGATCAACAACTTAGGTGTAACCAGTGAGAACATGAGTGTTGCGGAAAGCCGTGTCCGCGATGTAGATATGGCGAAAGAGATGATGACCTATACCAAGAACAACATCTTGACACAGGCATCTCAGGCTATGTTGGCACAGGCCAATCAGCTTCCTCAGGGTGTATTGCAGTTATTGCAGTAATCATCAATCAGGTGTAGAGAATTACAGAAAGCCCCCTAAAGAGGTATTCCCCTTTAGGGGGCTTTTCTTACGACCGGGTTGAAAGGATGGCGGAGGTTTGGGATGAAAGAAGCAATACGATTATCACAGTGCATGATTGTGAAGGATGAAGAAAAGAATATACGAAAAGCACTGTCCTGGGGGCGAGGGATTGTGTGCGAACAGATTGTAGTCGACACCGGATCGACGGATCGGACGGTAGAGCTGGCAGAAGAGATGGGAGCGAAGGTGTTCCACTTTCCCTGGGTAGATGATTTCTCGGCAGCTAAAAATTATGCGATTGCACAAGCCTCCGGTAATTGGATCGCTTTTTTGGATGCGGATGAATCTTATTCGGAGGAGGATGCCGGTAAAATCCTCGGGATTTTAAGGCAGATTGAGGCAGAGGATGAAGAACGAACTCGTATTTATGCAGTGCGCAGTGCTTTAATCTCCATCGATGATGTGGGAAAGCCGATTGTGAGTTTTGCACAGGACCGGATCTTTCGTAATCTGGACGATCTTCGTTATCACAATCGCATTCATGAAGCTCTGAAGCTTTCCGAAGAATCCAAGAGAGTATGGAGCTATTATCCGGCAGAAACAAGTCTTACGATCATTCATACCGGATACTCGGAGAGTACATTTCGCGATACCGATAAATCAGAACGCAATATTCGCCTGCTTTCCAAGGAACTGAATGAAGATCCCAAGAGTGTTCGAGCCTTGATGTATTTGGGGGAATCGTTGGAGACGGCGGGGCGTGCGGAAGAATCGGAACAGATGTTTCGCAGGGCACTGGCATTAGGACCGGAACATATGGAGATGAATTACCGGAATCTGATATTCTACCACTTGATGAAAAATATCTTTACACGCAATCTTTTGGAAGAGGAAAGTGAACTGCAAAGCCTTTATATGCAGGCACAGCATTGGGACGATACTTATCCGGACTTCGATTATATTATGGGACTTTGGTATGCGCAGCGAGAAGCTTGGGA
>JAVXIV010000291.1:0-2690 GCA_036785645.1 Hungatella sp. | reverse complement strand
AGCAAGCTTGACGCTGCTTTCCACAGCTATTTTTCCGCCCTCTGAATAGTTACATCAATTTATAGAATAACCAATCAAATCGAACTTAAAAGAGCTGCCATAGGAAGTGACTATGGCAGCTCTTTTAAGTTAAGGCAGCTGTACGAAGATTTCTCGGATGTTTTGTTCTCGCAGTCCGATGACAGCATTGCGAACCAGATAGGCACGCATGCCGCCGGATTTCCCTTTCAGCACACAGCAAATTTTTTCTTTTGGTGCAAAACCCAGATCCAGAAGCCGGATCGCCATGCTTTCTTCACTCCCGATCCAGGAGACCTCTACCCATTGACCGAGTTCAACCTGACTTAACGGAACGACCATAGAAGACTCACTTATCAAAAAGAGACTTATTATGATATATGTGTGGAATCGGACTATGGTGACACGGTACTCAGCTTTTTCTGATACCATCGTACCAGACAGGATAGGGAGAAACAGATCACAAAATACGTGAAAGCCATAAAGGCATACATAGTAAAAATCTGTGCCGGCATCTTTAAAGTACCCAGAACAACCGAGCAGTTTCTCATAAATTCAGCGATATCCACAACTTTCAGGAACGAGGTATCTTTGATAATTGTGATGACCTGAGAAAGCATGGAAGGGATGATGCTTTTATAAGTTTGAGGAAGAATAATATAAAAGATTGTTTGGAAAAAATTGAAGCCCTGTGAGGCAGCACCTTCAAACTGTCCTTTGGGAATGCCGTTGAGTCCACCGCGGACGATTTCGGCAACGACTGCGGTGGTAAACAGCGTACAGGCGAAGATTGCCTTGACATTGGGATCTCCTTTTACGGTAAAACGGATCCATAAGATCCATAAAATATTGGGAGTACAGCGAAAAAATTCGATATAAATCGTCGTTAAAATGGAAAGGAACTTTAACTTTCCATGGCAGAAATGACGCAGCATCGCCATGATCGTGCCAAAAAACAGACTGAGGCAGATGGTGATGATGGCAATGAGAATCGTCATCTTTAAACCATCCAGCATAAAAAAGATGTTGTTGCGGGTAAAAATTGGTCCGAGGACTTCTGCCATTATGCTGCCTCCTTTCGTTTCTTGGGAACCGGGGTTCTCTTGGCACGTGTTTCCAGCCACCTAGCCAGCATGGCCAGAGGGAAACAGATGATAAAATACAAGAGAGCACAAGCAATATAGGCCTGCACGAAGAAACCGCGGTCACTGGCCCAGGAATCTGCATGGTACATCAGATCCAAACCGGCAACCATGGCGAGCACTGAAGTATTCTTCACCAGATTCAGTGCCTGATTGGCAAGCGGCGGCATGATAAGCTTGACAGTCTGCGGTAGGATGATATAACGCATTGTCTGCATATAAGAAAATCCCTGTGAGAAAGCAGCTTCAAACTGTCCCTTGGGGATTGCTTCAATACCGGTGCGAATGACTTCTGAAATGTAGGCACCATGATAGATTCCAACACCGATCACACCGAGTGTGAATTTCGGTACTCTGCCTCCGATGATATAGGGAAGGCAGTTATAGTAGAAAAAGACCTGAATGACAAGTGGTGTATTTTGAAAGAATTCAACATAAATTCTGGCAATAAGCTTCAGGATTTTGGACTTTCCTGTGGACAACATACCAAAGAAGACACCTAAAACCAACGCCAGCAGGAGACCTGCCAGCGCTACTTTTAGAGTCATGGTAAAACCTGATATGTAATTGTCCGATACGCTAAGCAGCGCCTTCCATCGTGTAATATCAAATATACCCTTCATAAGAATTAATCAATTCCCCATTCTTTCAACATCTTTGCCATGTCACCACTGCTCAGCAGATCCGATACCACACCTTCTACCAATTCGGCAAGCCCGGTGTTGTCTTTCTTGGAAGCAACTCCGTATTCCTGTTCTGCGAAACGATCCGGTAATAAGGTATTGGTATCATCCGTATAGCCGGATAGGATGGCACGATCTACACAGAATACGTCAATGTTTTTGGAAGACAGTGCAGCAGCAAGTTCCGGATATGTATCAAATTCTTCAAAGGAAGGTGTTACATTGATGCCCTGATCTTTTGCATAAGCCATCAAGCCTTTTTCACTGGTAGAACCTCTGGATACACCGATTACTTTTTTGTCTAAATCTGCGATAGAAGCAATGCCTGAATCTTTTAATACCAACAGACCAACGGCATCGGTATAGTAGGCAGATGAGAAGTTCCAAGTCTCTTTACGCTCCGGAGTGATGGTGAAGGTGGCAATGACTAAGTCGACTTCGCCGTTATCGAGTAAAGGCCCTCTGGTTTTGGCATTGACACCTTTGAACTCGATCAAGTCCTTTGCCTTTGCTTCCTCTGCAGTACAGCCAAAGATTTTGCCTGCGATGAGATAAGCTAAATCATCCTCGACGCCTTCGTATTTACCGGTGGCAGTGTTCTGCAAACTGAAGTTTGGAACGTCAACCTTGCATCCGACAACCAACTTGCCTGCATCGATGATCTTTTGTACATCGGCACTTACCGTTCCTGCGGCGGCAGCGGTTCCGGCATCTGCAGCAGGAGCCGTGGTGGCAGCAGCGGCTTTCGTCTCGGCGCTGTTGCCGGAGCAGCCGGTTAAAGCTGCGGTCATCATCATGGCAGCAGCCATGACCATTGCACTTGTTTTCTTTGTTTTGTTTTTCATAA
>JAVXIV010000290.1:0-2698 GCA_036785645.1 Hungatella sp. | reverse complement strand
ATTGATGCCAACGATATGGTAGGCAAATTTCAGGAAAAATATCCCAATGCCAACGTAGAAGTCGAGAAAATCAAAGATGATTCTGAGTATTGGAATGCCATGAAGATGCGTACCTCTGCAAACCAGCTTCCGGATGTGATGTTTAATAAACCATTTACACTATCTAGATTTAAAGATTATTTGCTGGATCTATCGGATTTAGACGCTGCCAAGAACAATGCATTGGCCGCCGGCTATGCAATCGATGGTAAAATACTGGGCGTTCCTATGACAGCCGGTTATGAATATGTATTCTATTGGAAAGACATGTTCAAGGAAGCCGGAGTGGAAGTTCCGACTACCTGGGCAGAATTGGAGACTGTTTCACAGAAACTGCAGGAACATTACGGTAAAGACAATGCAGACTTTATGGCAATCGCACTGGGTGCCAAGGATGAATGGCCGGATTATCCATACATGGAATTTATGCCGGCATTACAGGGCGGCAATGGTCAAAACTGGAATGATATGGCCAAAACAGATGCTCCATTTGCAGCGGGAACCGATATCAACCAGGCTTATAACAAAACCTTCCGGTTATTTACCAGCGGTGTATTTGGTAAAGATCCGTTAGGTATGGGCAATGATCAAGTAGTTTCTTTGTTTGCACAGAAACAAGCGGCTATTTTAGCGTTGGGTGACTGGGGATTACAGAATATCCAAAGCGGTACCGATGATTATTCTCAATTGGGAACCTTCTATCTTCCGGTCAGAGAAACCAAGGACGACCCATTCCGTGTGATTGTACAGGGCGATTCCTTTATGGGTGTCACGACACACAGCAAAAATCCGGAATTGGCGAAAGCATTTGTAGAATGGTTCTATAGTGAGGCTTGGTATCCGGGTTACATCGACTTTGTGAGCAGCGCTTCTTCGATGACCAACTTCCCGAAGGACAAGGATCCGATTTTGGCAGAAGCCGATGCACTGCAGCCGGATATGGAAATGGTGATGTATGATGGCGGCGGCGATAACTTCCAGGCAATTCAGAATGAAATTGCATTTGATTATAAGAAATTAGGTGCTCAGATGTTTACCGATGGATTTAATTTGGAAACAGAACTAAAAGCATTGGATGAGAAATGGGCAGCAGCAAGAACAAAACTCGGAATTAAGTAATGACATGGACAAAGGCTGCTTACCCAAGCAGCCTTTCCTATTCAACCAAATAGACAATGAGGAGAAACCTATGAAGTCATTAGAAAAACAAAAAAAGATTTTTATCGTATGTGCTTTGGTGATTCCCATGGCATTACTGATTGGATTTGTCATGGTTCCGGCATTTGACTTGGTGCGCATGAGCTTCACTGATTGGGATGGAATCTCAGCAGACTTTCAATGGATCGGTTTCGAAAATTACACCAGTATGTTGAAAAATCAGGATTTGTGGCTGTCCTTAAGAAACAATGCAGTTTACTTTGCCGGACATCTGCTCTTTATCCCGATTGAACTTGCTTTTGCGGTATTGCTGACTTCGAAACTGCGGGCAGCTAAATTCTATAAAACGATGGTATTTATGCCTTATATCATCAATGGAGTAGCCATTTCTTACGCATTTTCCTACTTCTTTTCACCCATTAATGGTGCTTTTGATGCAATTCTGGAGGCACTTCACCTAGGAGGTTTGATCCAAAACTGGCTATCCAATACCAAGATCGTGAACTTTGTGTTGGCTTCGGTATCTCTGTGGAGATTCTCCGGATATCATGTCATTCTGTTTATGGCGGCTCTGCAGTCGCTTCCACAGGATGTACAGGAAGCCGCAGAGGTGGATGGTGCCAATGCCTGGCAATTGTTTAAACATATTCAGATTCCGGCGATCATGCTGATGGTGGTTTGTGTGTTATTTGATAATAGCCGCGGTGCTCTGCAAGTATTTGATATCCCTTATGTCATGACTAGCGGCGGTCCGGGTTACGCTTCTTCCACCTTTACGCTGTATACGATTGACACGGCATTTAAGTACAGCAACTTTGGTTTGGCTTCGACCATGGCGGTGGCGATTATGATTATGATTGTGGTCATCTATATCGTGCAGAATAAGCTGCTTCATGGGCTGATGCGAAAAGGGGGAAATAGAAAATGAAGAAAAGTACAATTGCTCAAATTGTCAAACAGATGATTTGTATCGCTATGGTTACGGTCGTGCTGGCTCCGATCCTGCTGACCTTGTTTGCGGCATTTAAAACCAAAGCCGACATGGTTCAGACCTCGCCGCTCTTCCTTCCGCCTCTTGCCAGAATCACGTTGGATAATTTCAAGAAAGTGCTCAGTGATAAATATCTCCTGATTGGCTTTAAGAATACCGGAATTATTTTGGTGGTCAGTATCTTTTTCAATGTTATGTTCGGAACCTTGACCGCTTTTATCTTGGAGCGGTTTGAATTTAAAATGAAAAATGTGATTATCAGCCTCTTCTTTTTGGGCATGTTGATTCCGAGCTTTGTTACAGAAATTGCACGATTCAAGATTATCAATGGCATGGGACTTTATAATACATTAGGGGCGCCTATCGTCATCTATGTGGCATCGGATCTGATGCAGCTCTATATCTACCGGCAATTTATCTCGACACTGCCGGTGTCGTTAGATGAGAGCGCGCTCTTGGATGGCTGTTCCTACTTTGGATTGTATCGCCGCATCATATTGCCGCTTTTAG
>JAVXIV010000289.1:0-2709 GCA_036785645.1 Hungatella sp. | reverse complement strand
TCCGGTTGTAGCAATCTGCAGAGCGGTTTTCTATGACATTCCCAATATTGTGACGGACGAAACCAAAGCAATGGCGAAGGCGATGGATTATCTTCTGGAGCAGGGGCATCAGAACATCGGTATCATTGAGGGGGGGGCGAACCTAGACTCTACCAGACTTCGCCACCGCGGCTGGAGAAATTCGGCGCTCAAGCATGGAATCGATCCGGAAACATGGCCGGTCGAAGTGGGAAACTATCGTTATGCAAGTGGATATCGAGCCGCCGAGAATCTCCTGAAATTGGATTCGGTACCGACGGCATTTTTGTGCTTTAATGATGAGATGGCATTTGCAGCCCGAGCCGCAATTTATGACGCGGGTTTGACAGTTCCGGACGATATTTCTCTGATTGGTTTTGATAACTGGGATATGTCCGGTTACGGCAGCATGAAGCTGACTACGGTAGAGCGCAGTATGAGTGAGATTGCAAAAGAGGGAACCAGGGTCTTGCTTCGCAGATTAGAAGATGGTATTATAGATAACAGCCGGATTTATCTGGATAACCGACTGATTATCAGAGAAACCGTAAAAGATATGAGGAGAACTGACCAATGAAAAAAGTAGAAGATTATGTAAGAAGCATACTGGATTTTCCGGAACCGGGTATCATATTTCGCGATGTTACCACTATCCTGCAGGATCCCGATGGACTTCGTCTGGCAGTGGATGGGATTATCGATATGCTAAAGGATGTGGACTATGATGTGGTGATCGGACCGGAGTCCCGTGGCTTTATCTTTGGAGTTCCGGTTGCTTACGCACAGCACAAGGGTTTTGTTCCGGTGCGCAAGGAGGGTAAGCTTCCTTGTGAGACGGTATCCATGAAGTATGATTTGGAATATGGCAGTGCCGTGATTGAGATGCACAAGGATTCCATCCGCCCCGGACAGCGCGTGGTGATTATCGACGATCTCATTGCAACCGGTGGTACGATTGAAGCCATCATCAAGCTGATTGAACAACTCGGCGGGGTGGTCGTGAAGATCTGTTTCGTCATGGAACTGGCAGGCTTAAAGGGACGTGAAAAACTAAAAGGCTATGATATCGATTCGATTATTACGTATGAGGGAAACTAAGTAAAACAAGAAGAGGCAGTGGGAGAGATTCCATTGCCTTTTCTGGGAGAAGGGAGAAGAAGATGTCAGGAATAGCATTACTTTTACCGGATAGTCAGATGTATCAAAAATCAGAAGAAATCATCCAAGAAAAAGAACATCATATTATTTACAGAAAAGAGACGAGTATTGATACTGTAGTGACAGAAGCCAGAAAAGCAATTGCAGAAGGAGCCAATATTGTAGTGGCGCGCGGCCATCAGGCACGAGAAATAAAAAGATATACAAAGGTTCCGGTTGTAGAAATTGTGATGACGGCACAAGAACTAGGACTTGCCATTGTAAAGGCAAAAGAAATTATTCGAAAAGAATATCCAATTATTGGAATATTTTCATGGGAAGGTATGCTCTGCGATACCACCTATTTTGAGGAGCTATTTCAAGTGAAAATCCTCAGGTACTATTTGGATGATCAGAATGCTTGGGAAAACACAATTAATGACGCGATTCAAAAGAAAATGGATTTTTTGATTGGAGGAGAAAAGTGTGTTAAGTATGCCAATCAAAAAGGGATACCGGCATTGCCTTTTACAACAACCGGAGAAGCCTTGAAGGTGGCTATCGGCAACGCAGAAACTCTATACTATATGTCACAGGTAGAACAACATAACTATGCACAGCTGTTTACCGTACTGGACAGTTCGTTTAATGGAATCATTAAAACGGATGAGATGGGCAATGTTTTACTTATTAACCGTGTGATGGAACAGATTTTACAAATTAAATCAGATAAGGTTTTGGGGATGCCGGTTACTGATTTATTAGAGGGAATTGATAGGGAAATATTTGGCAGGGTGCTGCTTGGAACGATGGACAATTACTCCACATTTATTAATACGGCTGAACAGGCACTTGTAGTGATAGTGGAACCGATCGTAGTGGAGGAAAATGTAACGGGAACTATTGTTTCCTGCAATTGTATGAAACGAATGAATTGGAGCGGAGAAGATACCATGCGCGAACAATTCTTGCATGGCTTTGTGGCACGTGGCAATTTAGACGATTTGGTGAAACGAATGCCAAGTTTGAAAAAGGTAGCAGACATGGCAAAACTTTATGCAGCATCATCCAGTCCGATTTTAATTGAAGGTAAGAGCGGACAAGAACTGGAAGATTTGTGCCAGGGAATCCATAATTATAGTTTGAGAAAAAACGGACCTTTTTTGGTGATTAATATGGCAAGCTTAACCGAAGAACAGCAGATGAAGGCTCTGTTTGGAGATGGAGAAGAAATAGGGGCAGTGATGAAAGCAAACTATGGAACCATTGTAATCCGCGCCATAGACAAGTTGATCTTGCCGGTGCAGCAAAATATGCTGCAGGTGATCAGCAAGAAGCATCGTTCTAGTTCTCCGATTGACAATGACAGTGCCCGAAAAATTGATGTACGAATTATCGGATGTACTTCGAAAAATTTAACACAGTTGAAAAACAAGGGCCTTTTTAGAAAAGATTTATATTATTTATTGGAAACTTTTAAACTGATCATACCAAATCTCTCCGAGCGTAAAGAAGACGTAGCAATTCTGCTGGATGAATATATAAAAAAATATT
>JAVXIV010000288.1:0-2711 GCA_036785645.1 Hungatella sp. | reverse complement strand
TCGATCAGTCCCGAAGCATAGGTATACCCGGAGAATGTTCTCTGATTCCGCTCGTCATATACTTCACTGTCTGTCACACCGGATTTGGTTTCGTAATCGTGTCCATCAAATTGCTTCCGTTCAAAATCCGCTTGGGCGGTTCCGGACGTGCCCTGTTTCTGAAGCCAGTGTTCTACACGATACTCGATTCCGTCCTGTGCAGCCCAAACCGCATAGAGCGTTACATCTGCATCAGCCATCGTAAATTGATACTCATTCGCTGCGCCAACCTCATATGCATATTGAGGAGTACTTGCATGTTGGTCGGGGTTCCAACCCAAGAATGTATATCCGCCGCATTTGGTGCGCTGTCTCCTCCATTGGGATCATATCGCACCATATGAGTGTCATTTGGTACGATTGTGCCATCTACGTGCCAAGTATCCTGCTCCTTGATTACATACCAAACAACTCTTTGCGTAGCCGGATCAAAGCACTGCTCCGGCGGCAATTTGGCTGCTTGACCTCCGGCTATAATTTGCTCATCACTTGGTGCCTCCAGGATATTAGCAGCAACCATAGGTAGATTATTATTGATTTCTATTTTATTTCTCAAGCTTCCTCCGGAAACCGGATAATACTGACTCGCTCCGAAGCCCTGTGGTTCAAAAGGAACTTGCCCATCTCTTCGAATATAGAACTCTACCTGATCCGGAGTATCGACTGCATCCGCATCTAACCAAACAGCATACAGCGTAGTGTCTTTTGTGATTCTTTCCGAAAAATGCGTGGATGGATATTCTGTATTGGCTGCATAGGTCTGTTGCAGCATACCGTTCCCACTGTCATGACCGTCTTGCTGTCCATGCCAACCCACAAACTCATAACCTTCTCTTGTAAATGGATTCTCAGGTGTCGTGATGGTGCCATTTTTACCTACCTGCATCCAAAAATCATCACCCTGACCGCCATTGGCATCGAACGTTACGATAAGCTGTTTCTTAGGAGTTACCACAATGTAATAGCTCTGGACAGGATTCCAACCATTTTTCCCTTTAGTCTGATACGTAAGGCTCGTATACCCGCTTTGTTTAGCCACGATAGTTGCTTTGTTTCTTTTTGAACTTGTAATATCAATAATCTGGTCATCCTTCACTGTCCATCGATACTTAGCATCTTCATCTTCATCTTCATCTTCATCTTCTTCTTCTTCATTCTCACCATGATTATCTCGGTTATCTTTATCAACCATCAGCGTTTGTTCGTCTCCAACTTGCATCACGATAGCCCCGTTTTCGCTCACTCCAGCTAGTGAAAATACCGTAAAATGGTTGGTTTCTATTCCTACAGCCTCCACAGATTGTTCTGCAGATACGTCGACGGCTGTTCTGCCCTCATTATCTACGTCTGTATTCTCTGCAGTCAGATCATTCAGCAGTGGCTCTTCTGCCGTACCGCCATTGGCAGACTCCACGTTTGTCGTAGGGGTTATGACATGGAGAACCTCGATTTTGTCTGCTTCCAAGCTCATCTGAGCAATCTTCTCACCTGAGAAGTTCACGGTTACATAACCATGCTGTGACCAGCTGTTATCCAGCTTTTTGCCATCTAACATCAAACTGATATCATACGCAATGACGGAGGTTACTGTAGTAGCTTCCGCACCTGCGGCTTCCACTTTCTCTTTGACAATGGTCCCCACTTCTTCCGTGACTTCTCGCACTGCCAACTCGGTTCCTTCGGGAAGGATGCCCTTTTCTGCGGATACATGGATGGTGATTCCCGTACCCTCATAGACTTGATCAAATGCCGGATGGACTGCGTTTTCTTTCATGGATACCACGACTTCAAGATCCTCGGTAACCGCTAAAACCGTATAGCTCTGTTTCCCGGCTGCTGCATCGGACTCAGTCGCCGATTCCTCTGCCATCAGATCTGCCCCATTGGCCGTTACACCGATCACTTCGTAACCGGATTGAGCCTTCACGGTGAAGGTCAGATCTTCCCCTTCGGCTACGTGATTGCTTCCGGATATGACGGCGCCGCCCACCGGATCTACGGCATAGCTGACTGCATAACCTTCTGTTGCAACACCAACCATCAAGTCTTCCAAGGTAACCTGCAACGCTCTGGCTGTATAAGCTTCATTGATTTCTACTTGATTATAAACTTTGCCCGAAACAGTTCCCAATACCGGAAGTGTCTCTTCATCCAACAAGGTATCCTCGTCTGTAAGTGCCTCATCTTCCGGCAAGGTATCCTCGTCTGTAAGTGCCTCGTCTTCCGGCAAAGCATCTTCCTCTGCATCAGAAGGAGTGGCAGTCAAAGCGGTGGCTACCATCGGAAGTACATGATGTGATATTCCAACTGCAATTGGTGTTGCTGCTGCGGTCGGTTCGGCTGCAGTCTCGGGTTCCGCTGCTGCTGCGGTCGGTTCGGCAGTTGCCGAGGTCTCCGGTGTTGCAGTTGTCTCCGGCTCCGCTTCTGCTGCGGTCTGTTCTGCTGCTGCGGTGGTCTCTGCGGTTGCCGTGGTCTCCGGCGCTGCGGTGGTCTCCGGTGCTGCCGTGGTTTCTGCTGCTGCCGTGGTCTCTGCGGTTGCCATGGTTTCCGGTGCTGCCGTGGTCTCTCCGGCTGCGGTGGTTTCCGGTGCTGCCGTGGTTTCCGGTGCTGCCGTGGTCTCTCCGGCTGCGGTGGTCTCCGGTGCTGCCGTGGTCTCTCCGGCTACGGTGGTC
>JAVXIV010000287.1:0-2713 GCA_036785645.1 Hungatella sp. | reverse complement strand
CGTTCATGGTGTTTCCGTCTATTATGCCAAAAGTTGGGGTACCATAGCCTCTTTGCCTATCTCCTTCGATTTGCTTGCTCATATGTGCCGTCATGCACATGAATATGATATCATACACCTCCATATGCCATTTCCCCTTGGGGATTTGGCATGCCTTTTATCCGGTTTTAGGGGTAAATTAGTTCTATACTGGCATAGCGATATTGTGAGGCAGAAGAAGATGATGATTTTCTATAAACCTCTGATGAATTGGCTTTTAAGAAGAGCGGATGTGATCGTAATCGCGACACAAGGAAATATAGATGGATCTCCCTATGTGAAGCCTTACGAAGAAAAATGTAGATTGATCCCCTTTTCGGTTAGCAAGGAAATTGAACAGAAAAGTGATCGTTACTGGAATCATAGGGTATCGGTGAAACCCAATAGGAGTAGGCAGAAACTGAACTTACTCTTTATTGGACGTTGGTTTACTATAAAGGCTGCGATATATTGCTTGCTGCCATGACGCGGATTCCGGATTTGGATATTCACTTGACGATTGTGGGGAGTGGTGTTTTGGAGACAACGCTGAAAGCACAGACAAAACAAGCCGGAATACAGGATCGTGTTTGCTTTGCGGGCCGAGTATCCGATGAAGAATTGCAGGCACAGATTGAGGCGTGTGATGTATTTGTATTTCCCTCGGTTGCTGCTAGTGAAGCATTTGGATTGGTACAGCTAGAAGCAATGATTTATGGGAAGCCGGTGATCAATACGAAACTCCCAACCGGAGTGCCGTGCGTCAGTTTGGATGGCGAGACCGGTTTGACGGTTCCGGTAGGGGATGCCACTTCTTTGTCGGAGGCAATTCTTTGGATGAAAAATCATTGGAATGAACGGATCAAAATGGGGGAAAATGCCAGAGAACGAGTCAAGACCCAATACACAGAAGACGTGATGATCAAAAGGCTTCTGCAGCTATACAAGGAGATTGTATGAAAAAGATATTGTATATCGCCGTGAGCTCCCAAACCGGCGGAGTTCCCAAGCACATCCTCAATGCCCTTATGGAGAATCAAAGTTATGAGATCACCGTAGCAGTTCCTGCTGATGGGGACTATTATCTGTGGTTTCAAAAATTGGCTTTTGATATGATCGATCTGCCTCTAAAACCCTTTTCATTGCGCTCTTTGCTGCGACTGCGTCAGTATGTCATCATGCATCATATCGATCTGATTCATTCGCATGGAAAAGGAGCAGGGATGTATGCGAGACCTTTAAAACTATTATGTCCCGGTGTGAAAGTGGTACATACCTTTCATGGAATTTATCTAGAACAATATGGAATTTGGATCAAACAGTTGTATCTGTGTATCGAACGGTTATTGCGTCACTTATCGGATGTACTGATCTGCGTTTCAGAAAGTGAACGCGCAGAAGCTTTAAGACTGAATGTGACACTTGACAACAGGACTGTGGTAATTCCCAATGGTGTAGAGCTACAAAAATTTGAAAGATCCAACATCGATCAAGAAGTTTATCGGACGCAAATTGGATGTGCGGCGGATGATTATCTGATTGGCTGCGTAGCCAGATTGGAAGCGATGAAGGGTCATAAGTATCTGATTGAGGCATTTGAAGCTATCTCGCTACGACATCCGAAATGCCACCTTTTGTTAGTTGGCGACGGCCCGGATCGAGCGTATATAGAAACGTTGATCCAAAAAAAACATTTGGAGGACCGGATTCATTTAACCGGATTTCGTCATGACATTCCGGAAATTTTGCAGGTACTGGATCTGTTTGTCTCTTGCTCCCTTAAAGAAGGTATGCCATATACTTTGATTGAAGCGATCGCAAGCGGGACTCCGGTGGTTGCTACGGATGTCATCGGCAACCGTGATGTGATTCAAGATGGAATCAATGGGATGTTGGCAAAGTCTCAGGATAGTGCAGATATTGCAGATAAAATTGAGACCGCCATGGAACATCCGGAACGGTGCCGACAATATTCCGAGCACGGAATCCGTGATGTGCAGGAGAAATTTACCATAGAAAAAACAGTTGGACAGATAGTTGCGGTCTATGAAGGAGCATTAAGGTAAAATATGAAAGTTCCTATTATATCTGTAATCATGAGCACTTATAATGAAGAAGAGAATTATTTGCGAGAGGCTATTGAATCTGTTTTGACGCAGACGTATTCAGACTTTGAATTTTTGATAGTTTTGGATAATCCCAGTAATGCTATGATTCGCATGGTAGTACAGCAATATGCGAATCAAGATGAGCGGATCCGGGTGCTGCCTAATGACAAAAATATGGGATTGACCCATAGCTTGAATCGAGCTCTGCGGTGCGTTAGAGGACAGTTCGTATCTAGAATGGATGCCGACGATAGGATGGGACAGAATTGTTTAAAACGCGAGTTGGAGATGATCGTTGCGGAAGAGTTGGATTTGGTATCTGCCTCTAAAATAAATATGGATGAACAGGGAAAACTAAAAGGCAAGTATATTAATTCTGTTTCACCGGAACAGATGAAGTGGTTGCTGCCTTATGATAATATGGTGAATCATCCCACGGTTTTGGTAAGAACGAAGAGTATACTAAGAGAAGGTGGATACCGCAATATTATCTCATGTGAAGACTATGATCTGTGGATACGCATGCTGTGTCATGGTTGCCGCATGAAAGTGATACCTGAGGTGCTTTTGTTTTATCGCAGACGTGA
>JAVXIV010000286.1:0-2718 GCA_036785645.1 Hungatella sp. | reverse complement strand
TGCAAATTTCGGATCCACCATATCCCTGTCCTTGAAAAATGATAAGCAAAATCCAGGATTTACGGTTGGTGTCACGCGGCATTTTGCACCTTCATTTAATAACTTTTCGCAAAACCAAAGATCTGCCTCCTGATTGCTTAATGCTACATGCGCTCTTGTAATAGGAACCATTCTCTCTGCATCAAAAGATTCACCAATTGCTACTTGAATCTTCATTGCATAGGCGGTGCCTTTTCCATACTTTCCGTCCAGCATATCCTGCTGTTCACTTGTTAATTTCATGTCTCTTCTCCTTTTTATCTTGACTCATATTTTTGATTTTCATCTACCATTTTGCGCTTCAATTTTATTCTTTAATTTCTATATTGGGGTTATCCTGTATATCGCTTAAAACCGGTTTTGATACATAAATATACTCCAGTTCCAGTGTGTTCTTAATCTTTACGATCTTTAATTCATCCAGTGCTTTATTCCGAATGCATTTGATGGCGATCCGAACCGCTTCATCCTCGTCGGCAGCAGCAAGGGGAACCCTGACATCTTCAATACACCGGCAGGCAATCGCATTCGCATACATCGCATCATAGTCCAGATGATCAAATACCTCTTTTGTAGTAATATCAAACATACCCAATCCAATGGCATTACCATGAGATTCCTTGGTTACATTTAACACAATCATCTTTTTAATCGTAGGTACCGGAAGTGAAAATGTTTTAAGCACAGAGCTTTTTCCCAAAATATTAGGATCATATCCGGCTCCTGATACATTTTTCCCAATTTCCTCTACAATAAGAATATCAATATCCGGTGTCATAAGAAGGGGCATCTTTGTTCTTGCGATTTTCACCAGTTCTTTTTCCCGTTTTACCATCGTATCAGCCGGAACTGCTTCTACGTGGAATGTCTGATCATAGGCATTTTCAATAATCGCAATTCCATAACCTATGTTGCATTTTCCTATAATTAGTTTCGCTGCCTCTTCAATTATCTCCGCAAAATCCTCAGGATCCTCTTCATGAATAGAAGAACATCCGATTTGGTTTCCCAAACCAATCACAAGCATCTTGCAAAGTCCGCTTTGAAGATCTCCTACAAAATCAGTATGTAATTTCACCCGATTAATGGGAATAATCACATCGGCTTCCATCGCTGCTCGGTCAAAGTAGACCTTTTTCCCTTTTGAAGTTTCCCCAATCAAGGAAACATCTACAGTCGTGACAATCGGAACTCCCATTTCTTCTTCTGTAATTCCATACCCGGTCAGAACTTCTCTCTGCCCCTGCTCGGCTCCGTTTCCATGGCTTCCCATCGCTGAGACAATATAGGGGATTCCGCCTTTCTTCTTCGCATCATCTACTACCGCTTTCACAATCTGACATAAGTTCTTAATGCCCCGGCTGCCTACGGCTATCGCCACTTTGTCCCCCGGATGAATACACGAAATAATGGATTCTTTTGAAAACTCGGCTTGCAATCTTCCCTCTATGTCTTCCAGTGCTGTCTTTTCAAAGTTCTGCTTCACTTTTAGGAGTTTTGGTAACGAATACTTGTAGTCTTCTTCTAATAATACGGACATAATACCCTCCCTCTCTCACTTGTATAATACTATTATACAAGTATTATTTTATTTGTCAATTCTTTTTTCGAGAAATTCTGTACAAACTTGTATTTTATTAGAATAATTCCTTTCTTTTTATATGGAAGTTGTTTTTTCTGTAATATAAAAAAAGATATCAATGGTTTGTTCTCCATTGACACCTTTTTCAAACATATATCATAATCTAAATTTATAAATTCTCTGCTGCCACCCGAAGCATAAACATAAAAGAAGTGGCTCCCGGATCCTGATGTCCGATACTTCGCTCCCCTACATAACTGGCACGCCCCTTTGTGGCAATAATGGTCTTTGTGTATTCAACCCCTGCTTCTGCTGCCTTAACCCCTGCTAAAAAAGCTGTTTTCGCATCCGGCTTCTCTGCATAAGCCGCATTCATCGCATCCATAGCCGGAACCATCGCATCCAACATCGTCTTCTCGCCGGTCGTAGAACGTCCTCTTTGTTTGACACCTTCCACCCCCGCTTTAAATCCTTCCATAAATTCAGAAAAGTCAACTTCTTTCTTGCCGGTCAAGGTCATCCCCATCTTCATAAATGCAGTTCCATAAAGTGGTCCGGAAGAACCTCCCACCGTAGAAACCAGCACCATGCCCACATTTTTAAATATCGTGCCCACATCCTGCCCGCTCATATCCGGAAGTTTCTTTTTGACTTCTGTAAAACCTTTAGCCATATTAATTCCATGATCACTGTCGCCAATCGGTGCATCCAGCTCTGTCAAAAATTCCTTCTCTTCAATAATCTTATCACCTATCTTATTCAGAAGTTCAATTAGTTTTACACCATCTACCATGTCTTTTAGCTCCCCTTTTTTAAAAGGCCGGACGGATATGCCTGTTCCATCCGGCTCATAAGTTTGCCTGTTCGATTATTATGCCTTAAATGCCGGCGTATCTGCCTTGGCATCTAATAATTCTTTTAGTTCCTCATCCAAGCGCAGAAGCGAAATAGAGAAGCCCTCCATCTCGATTGATGTCATGTATTCGCCTACCAGGGTCCGATAAACCTTGATTCCTTTGTCTTTTAATACATCTGCTACATGGTTATTAATAATAAATAGTTCCATCAGTGGAGTAGCTCCGGCTCCATTCACCATA
>JAVXIV010000285.1:0-2722 GCA_036785645.1 Hungatella sp. | reverse complement strand
CGAGACCGTTCCGGATTACTGCAGATTATCTTTGAAGAAAGCGATTGTGGGGCGGAGAGCTTTGCAAAAGCCGAAAAACTGAGAAGTGAATTTGTAGTAGCGATCACCGGCAAAGTAGAATCCCGTTCCGGAGCGGTCAACGAGAATCTTGCAACCGGAGCGATTGAAGTACGGGCGAGCGGACTGCGTGTGTTAGCCGAATCCGAAACTCCCCCATTTCCCATTGAAGAAAATAGTAAAACAAAGGAAGAACTGCGTCTCAAATATCGCTATTTGGACCTGCGCAGACCGGATATTCAAAGAAATCTGATGGTGAGAAGCCGGGTGGCAACTTTAACGCGGGCATTCTTGGCAGAAGAGGGATTTTTTGAGATTGAAACCCCTACGCTGATCAATAGCACACCGGAAGGTGCCCGTGATTATCTGGTACCGAGCCGTGTACATCCGGGTTCTTTCTACGCATTGCCGCAATCTCCGCAGCTGTTTAAGCAGTTGTTGATGTGTGCAGGATATGATCGCTATTTCCAATTAGCCAGATGCTATCGCGATGAAGATCTGCGTGCAGACCGTCAGCCGGAATTTACACAGATTGATATGGAATTATCATTTGTGGATGTGGACGATGTACTGGAAGTCAATGAAAAGTTATTGAAGAAATTATTCAAAGAGATCTGTAATTTTGATATTCAATTACCTTTGCAGAGAATGACTTGGCAGGAAGCTATGGATCGTTTTGGCTCGGACAAACCGGATCTGCGTTT
Source organism: Hungatella sp. (assembly GCA_036785645.1). Taxonomy (GTDB): domain Bacteria; phylum Bacillota; class Clostridia; order Lachnospirales; family Lachnospiraceae; genus Hungatella_A. The sequence goes on along the minus strand of JAVXIV010000285.1, from coordinate 1,961 downwards.
TGGTATGGAGCTAAAGGACGTATCCGATGTGATAAGGTCTTCAGAATTTGCAGTATTTAAGGGAGCCTTGGAACAGGGTGGCTCTGTTCGTGGAATCAATGCAGTCGGTCAGGGTGCTATGCCGCGCAAGAAGATCGATGCTTTGGTGGAATTTGCCAAGGGATACGGCGCGAAAGGTTTAGCGTATTTGGCGATTCAGGAAGATGGTACTTATAAATCATCCTTTGCAAAATTTATGACCGAAGAGGAACTGGCGGCATTGGCAGCGGCGATGGATGGCAAATCCGGCGACTTATTGTTATTTGCAGCGGATAAAAACAAAGTGGTTTATGATGTCTTGGGGAACCTGCGTTTGGAGATTGCCAGACAGTTGGATTTGCTTAAGAAAGATGATTTCAAGTTTTTGTGGGTGACGGAATTCCCGCTGCTGGAATATTCCGAAGAACAGGGACGTTTCGTTGCGACTCATCATCCATTTACCATGCCGATGGACGAGGATTGGCATTTGATTGACACTAACCCGGGGGCAGTGCGCGCCAAGGCCTACGATATTGTACTCAATGGTACCGAATTGGGCGGTGGTTCTGTTCGAATTCATCAGGCGGATATTCAGTCCAAGATGTTTGAAGTGTTGGGATTTTCCAAAGAAGATGCGTACAGCCGTTTTGGCTATTTATTAAATGCATTCAAATATGGAGTTCCGCCCCATGCAGGTCTGGCTTATGGTCTAGATCGTGTGATCATGCTGATGGTGGGGGCCGATAGTATCCGCGATGTCATTGCATTTCCAAAAGTCAAGGATGCTTCTTGTCTGATGACCGATGCACCAACGCAGGTAGAAGAAAAACAATTAAAAGAATTGGGAATTGAAATTTCAAAAAAGGAGTAAGACAGATGCTGTTACGAGAGCCGGGTCGGCGCTTTGAAGAAATATATCAGATTTATGAGGAAGCATTTCCGGAGATTGAAAGAAGGACTTATGAGGGGCAGAAACAGGTGCTCCGAGATAACCGCTATCGTCTGCGTATGAAGGAACTGGAAGGTGCGGTGCAGGCATTTTTGGGGTATTGGGAATTGCCCAACTGTATCTTCTTGGAGCATTTGGCAACCACCAAGGCTTGCCGCGGATTGGGCTATGGTAAGGAATTGGTGCTGGAATGTGTGACAGATACGGACAAACCGATATTTTTAGAGATTGAACCCATTCATGAGCAGAAACCGATGACCGCGAGGCGAGCCGGATTTTATGAACGCCTGAATTTTCATGTCAATCGATTTCCTTATGAACAGATGCCGCTCAAAGATGGGGACGCACCTCTTCCACTGTGGGTGATGAGTTATGGAGAGCCATTTTCCAAAGAACGGTTTCTGCCTTATAAAACAGAAATCTATCATCATGTGTATGGGATAGAAATAATACCTACGTAAGCGTTGTAATTTTAAGGGGCTTATGATACCATAAAAGAGATTACAGTGCCTTTCTATGAGGCATAAGGATAACATTTATATTTAAAGGAGGATTTTTCATATGGATATTCGTTACTCAGCAAATCAAAAAGATTTTAAACGCTATACTACGGAAGAGACCAGAGCAGAGTTCTTGATTGACAATCTCTATGTCGCCAATGAAGTAGTGGCTGTATATTCTCACGTGGATCGTATGGTAACTTTGGGCTGTATGCCGACGACCGAGACCGTTTCTATTGATAAAGGCATCGATATCTGGGCCAACTTTGGAACCAAGTATTTTCTTGAGAGACGCGAGATCGGTATTTTCAATATCGGCGGAGCCGGTACCATCAAGGCAGACGGTGTAGCGTATAAGATGGGTTATAAAGACTGCCTCTACATCACCAAGGGCACGAAAGAAGTTTTATTTGCCAGTGATGATGCGTCGAAACCGGCGAAGTTTTACATGGTGAGCGCACCGGCTCACAAAGCTTGCAAAACTACATTTATTT
>JAVXIV010000284.1:0-2735 GCA_036785645.1 Hungatella sp. | reverse complement strand
ACTGGATTTTTCTGCTTTACTGTGATAAAATATAGCTATTCAAGAAGATATCAATGTAAGCGATGAATAAGATACCATATTGCATAACTATCCCTTGGTATCCAAAGCCCTAAAATAGCAATGGTTCATGCTTTTCCGCTGTTATATTTTCAACATCATTCATGTAGGCGCAAAGTGTTTCACGATGATTCTTGGCATAGTTCACCGCTTTTTTGAGCTTGCTTGGCTTTTCTTTTATCAGCAGGGAGAGCTTTCACTTCGCTTATGTTTGGTACAACCACGTAAGACCACATTCCTATAATGGATATCGAATGCCATTTGAGGCAAGAAGAGCTAGTTGAAACTTTTTTAAACTGTTTGATATTAGTAGAACGACCTATGTCAGGAATCCGCTATCCCACAAAATTTGTGATTGAGCCAAAATAAAACGAAAATTTACGAAAACCCCTTGCAAAATAACGAAATTCATGTAAAATAAGAATGATACACAGAGAGGTCATAGCTACGGTATGACCTCTCTTTTCATGAATGGAAACCACGGGATAGAGATAGAGGAGTAGAAAGATGATAAGTGCAAATAATGTCACTCTGAGAATCGGCAAAAAGGCATTATTCGAAGATGTCAATATTAAGTTTACAGAAGGTAATTGCTATGGCTTGATTGGTGCCAATGGTGCCGGAAAGTCTACATTTTTAAAGATTTTGTCCGGAAATTTGGAGACGACTACCGGTGATATTGTCATCACGGCCGGTCAGAGACTTTCGTTCTTGCAGCAGGATCATTACAAGTATGATGGCTCACAGGTTTTGGATGCCGTTATCATGGGAAATGCCAGACTGTATGAGATTATGAAAGAAAAAGATGCAATTTATATGAAAGAAGATTTCACCGAAGAAGATGGTATCAAGGCAGCCGAGCTGGAAGGCGAGTTTGCGGCGATGAACGGATGGGAAGCAGAATCCGATGCAGCCAATATGCTGAATGGTTTGGGCATTGAGACGGAACTGCACGAAACTTTGGTGGGAGATTTATCCGGCGCACAGAAGGTGAAAGTACTTTTGGCACAGGCTTTATTTGGCAGTCCGGATATTTTATTATTAGATGAACCGACCAACCATTTGGATCTGGATGCCATTGCATGGTTGGAGGAGTTCCTAATCAATTTTGAAAATACGGTGATTGTGGTATCCCATGACCGTTATTTCCTAAATAAAGTATGCACTCACATTGCAGATATTGACTATGGCAAGATTCAGCTCTATGCCGGAAATTATGATTTCTGGTATGAGTCCAGCCAGCTGATGGTCAAACAAATGAAGGATGCGAACCATAAAAAGGAAGAGAAGATCAAGGAACTGCAGGACTTTATCCAACGCTTCTCGGCCAATGCCTCTAAGTCCAAACAGGCAACTTCCAGAAAACGTGCGTTGGAGAAGATTGAATTGGATGATATTAAGCCATCCAGCCGTAAATATCCCTATATTGATTTCCGTCCGGCGCGAGAGATTGGTAATGAAGTGCTGACAGTAGAAAATCTATCCAAGACAGTGGATGGAATTAAGATACTGGACAATATTTCCTTTACGCTGAACCGAGAAGACAAGGTAGCACTGGTGGGTCCCAATGAACAGGCCAAGGGAATTCTGTTTAAGATTTTATCCGGTGAGATGGAGCCGGATGAAGGCAGCTATAAATGGGGGTTGACGACATCACAGGCTTATTTTCCAAAAGATAATAGTGCGGAATTTGACAATGATGATACCATTGTAGACTGGCTGACACAGTATTCTCCGGAAAAGGATGTGACCTATGTCCGTGGATTCCTAGGAAGAATGTTGTTTGCAGGTGAGGATGGCATGAAAAAGGTACGTATCTTATCCGGTGGAGAGAAGGTTCGCTGTATGCTTTCTAAGCTGATGATATCCGGTGCCAATGTACTGCTTTTAGATGAACCAACGGATCATTTGGATATGGAAGCGATCACGGCATTGAACAACGGTATGACTAAATTTCCGGGTGTACTTATTTTCTCGTCCAGAGATCATCAGATTGTGCAGACGAGTGCAAACCGTATTATTGAAATTGTCAATGGAGCACTGATTGATAAGATTACAACCTATGACGAATATTTGGATAATGACGAGATGGCTCGTAAGAGACAGATATTTACGGTAGGTGAGAATGATGACGATAACGACTAAAAAAGAGGAGGAATAGAGAATGGCTTATCAATTTACAAAGGATTTGGAGACAGGCAATGCAACCATTGATACACAGCATAGGCAACTGATTCAGGCGATCAATGATTTATTGGCCGCTTGTTCGGTAGGGCAGGGGCGCACGTCACTGGAGAGCACGACCAAGTTTCTCTATGATTATACATCGAAGCATTTTGCCGATGAAGAACGTCTACAGCTACAGAGCGGATATCCGGATTATGTAAGGCACAGACAGTATCATGAGGCATTTAAAGCAACGGTAGCTTCCCTTGTGAAGAAACTGAATGAACAGGGTCCAACGGTGACCTTGGTCGGAGAAGTGAATACTGCTATAGCAGGTTGGCTGCTCAATCATATCAAACGTGAAGATACGAAAGTGGCGGCATATATTCGCAGCAAAGAGTAGATGTCACTTTCCTGTAGTATACGGATACAAGTTTGGAAGGTGGTATACTCATGAATTATACAACAAGTAAAGGTCAGCCTGCAAATGTAGATACTATTTTTGAGAGCGT
>JAVXIV010000283.1:0-2743 GCA_036785645.1 Hungatella sp. | reverse complement strand
TGTTTTTACTTCCGGCGATGTCAAGAACTTGGTCTTGAATGGTCATAGTACCGGTACCGGTTGCCACTTTCAGTCCTTTGGCATCTCCACCGGAAAAATCGCGGATATAGGTGGGGGTGACTTGTGAGGAACTTGATTTCTGGCCGGAGGCAGTGCGTTCCTGTGATTTTTCGGGTTCCTTGACACCACAGCCATTTAAAGCGGATGTAGATAGGAACAGTGCCAGTGTGAGGGCAGTCATTCTTTTTACTCTCATTTTACTCTCCATTCTCTTCTTTGATGGTTATAAATTTCTGGATCTTTTTAACTATAGTGTTTTGCAGGAGCAGTTTCAATTCCTTTCTTGCGGAGTTTCTTAGGTATATTGCGAATTTGCGATAAAAATATTGACAGGATTTCTTTTTTAAAGTATAATGAACGGTGTTCACATTGGAGGTAAATATGAATAAATCTGCAACTTCAAAAGAAATATTATTACAAATAGCCAGAGAGATTGCTTACCGGGAGGGGATTTCAAAACTCAGTATTCGGCGCTTAGCCGCGGATAGTCAGGTTGCGATCGGCACGGTTTACAATTATTACCCATCAAAGTCTGATCTGGTGGCAGCCGTGCTGGAGGATTTTTGGAGGAATGTATTTCATGGTGACCATTTCGATACAGAGAGTGATGATTTTATCAAAAGCTTTGAGGAAATTTATCAGCGCTTGAAGGTGAATCTGGCATTGTTTCACAAAGAATTTTTGGATGATCTGATCAGTATGGAGAAAGCAGATCGTTTAAATAGCCGTCAGACAGAACAACTCTATATGGAACATATGAAGTCAGGGATGGTGCGAATCTTGAAACGAGATGGCAGAATATCACCTCGGGCTTTTGCAGAGGATTTTACCGAAAAACAATTCGTGGATTTTGCATTTTCCAATATGGAATGCTTGCTTCATGAAGAAGCCACCGATTGCGCTTATTTCAAGCAGGTGCTGGAGCGATTGCTCTATCCATAAAGCATCGGAAGGCAGCAGCGGAAAGAGAGCAGGGCGGAAGAATAACAGAAATAGAAGAGTGGCAGAAAAAAAGTGACAGAAATCGAAGGGTGACAGAAAGAAAAAAATGACAGAAATCGAAGTATAACAAGATAGAAAATAATGGAGGACTTAAGATGCAGGCAATCATGGAAACGATTTTTGATGTAGTGTATTTATGTACCGTAATTTTTTTGGGAATCAAGATGTTTCAAAATGCAGGAGAGAGAAAGGAGATCAAGCTATTTGGAATGATGGCAATTGTCTTAGGCTGTGGAGATGCGTTTCATCTGGTGCCACGTGCTTATGCGCTGTGTACCGATGGCTTAGCCAATCATGCGGCATCTCTGGGATTTGGGAAGTTTGTAACTTCGGTAACGATGACCATATTCTATGTGATTTTATATCATATATGGCGTAGGCATTATCAGGTGAAGGCGCAATCCGGACTGACCAAAGCAGTTTATGTATTGGCAGCGGTGCGCATTGCTCTGTGCCTGATACCGGCGAATCGGTGGCTGAGCCCGGACGCACCGCTTTCGTGGGGAATCTACCGGAATCTTCCATTTGCAGTGCTGGGTATCTTGATGATCGTGTTGTTTTACCGGAAGGCGACCGAGACGCATGACCCGATCTTTCGTTATATGTGGTTGGCGATTACGCTGAGCTTTGGATTTTATATTCCGGTGGTATTGTGGGCAGATGCCTATCCGTTGGTAGGAACCCTGATGATTCCCAAGACCTGTGCGTATGTATGGATCGTGTGGATGGGGTATCAAAATATGAAAAAAGTGAACCTGAAAACAGAAAGGGGAAATAAGAGATGATAAAAGCCAATAAAACAAGTATGAAATTGATCAATATAGCGGGAATTTATGCAATTTTAGCTATGGTGGGAGGAGTATTTTATCGCGAATTTACCAAATTCAATGGATTTTCCGGACGCACGACCTTGGGGTTTGTACATACGCATCTATTCCTTTTGGGCATGCTGTTTTTCTTGATTGCCGCATTGTTTCAGTTTCATGTGGATCTCGTGAGTCAAAAGGAATTTACGCTCTTTTATCGAATTTATAATACAGGAATTGCAGTTGCAGTAGCCATGCTCCTATGCCGAGGAATTGCGCAAGTCCTTGGTCTGGAGCTTAGCAAAGCGGTAGACGCATCCATTTCCGGCATTGCAGGGATTGGTCATCTTGGCATTGGAGTCGGTATGATCCTATTCTTTCGGCTGCTTAAAAAAAATGTGGTTTAAATAGAAAAATCTTCCACTCTATGTTAAACTATGACAAAGGGAATAACAAGAGAATGGAGAAGTAATATGTTGAAACATTTATGGAAGAGGATGGTGGCTGTGCTCTGTGCGGTGATTACGCTTGCCGCAACTTCTTATGTCACACCGGCTGCGGCACCGGAGCTGCGCGGAGTATGGATTTCCTATCTGGTATGGGACGATCTGCCAAAAGGGCAAGATGCATTTCAAAAGGCAGTGGATCAGATGTTTGAGAACTGTAAATCATGGGGCATGAATGCTGTATTTGTACATGTCCGTTCCCATGGGGATGCGATGTATCCGTCTTCTTTCTATCCATGGTCCAAGTTTGCAACCGGGAAGCAGGGGCAGGCTTTGAGTTACGATCCGTTGTCTTATATGATACAGTCGGCGCATGCCAGAGGCTTAGCATTTCACGCTTGGTTCAACCCTTACCGAATTACCGGTTAT
>JAVXIV010000282.1:0-2757 GCA_036785645.1 Hungatella sp. | reverse complement strand
TGTAGTAGCGGTATTATATGAGGCTTGCAAATATATTCATGTCACACCGGATTTATACGATCCGATTGAGGAAGAAGTCAAAGCTTATATTCGTGGAGAATGAAAGGGGTTAGGATGGGACAATTAGAAGCGAAGGCATATGAACTTCGAAAAGATGTATTGGATTTGGTTTACCGCGCCAAAACCGGACATATTGGCGGTGATTATAGTGTGATGGAGATTTTGGTAACGCTGTATTATCGGGAGATGAATCTGAATCCTGAAAATTGGGAGAGTCCTCTGCGTGATCATTTTGTGTTAAGCAAAGGTCATTCGGTGGAATCGTTGTATACCGTATTGGCAGACCGCGGATTTTTCCCGAAAAGTGATTTACTTACTTATTCCCGGTTTGGATCTGCTTACATTGGTCACCCCAATAATAAATTGCCCGGAATCGAGATGAATTCCGGTTCTCTGGGACATGGTCTTCCGGTGTCGGTGGGTATGGCTTTGGCCGGTCAAATGGATGGCAGAGATTATCGGGTTTATACCGTAATGGGAGATGGGGAATTGGCAGAGGGATCCGTATGGGAAGGCGCTATGGCGGCCGGGCATTATCATTTGGATCATCTGTGTGCGGTGATTGACCGCAATCGCCTTCAGATCTCCGGCAATACGGAGATGGTGATGGCCGATGACAGCCTGGATGACAGATTCGGAAGTTTTGGCTGGCATACCGTTCACGCACAAGGAAATTGTGTGGTTTCTTTAGCAGAGGCATTTCGAGAAGCCAGAGAAACCAAAGGGAAACCTACGGTTGTGATTGCCGATACGACCAAAGGATGCGGAGTATCCTTTATGGAGAATCAAGCCGCTTGGCATCACAAGGTGCCAACCGAGGCAGAATATCATCAAGCAGTCTGTGAACTGGAAGCAAGGAGGAAAAATGCTCATGAATAAGATACCCAATCGTCAAGTCATTTGTGAAGTTTTGATGGAACAGGCCAAGAAAGACCGGGATGTTGTTGTGTTGTGCAGTGACTCTAGAGGAAGTGCTTCGATGACGCCTTTTGCAGATGATTATCCGGAGCAATTCGTAGAAGTTGGAATTGCAGAACAGAATTTGGTCAGCATTGCCGCAGGCTTGGCAAGATGCGGTAAAAAATCCTATGCGGCATCGCCTGCCTGCTTCCTCTCTACCCGAAGCTTTGAACAGGCGAAGATTGATTTGGCCTATTCCGGCACCAATGTAAAATTGATCGGAATCAGTGGCGGAGTCAGCTATGGTGCTTTGGGCATGAGTCATCATTCTGCACAGGATATCGCAGCGATGGCATCTGTGCCTAACATGCGCGTGTATCTGCCCAGTGATCGGCATCAGACAAGATGTTTGATTGAGGCATTGCTTTTGGATGAAAAACCCGCCTATATCCGAGTGGGACGCAATCCGGTGGAAGATATTTATGAAGAAAATCAGGTTCCGTTTCTCATGGATCGTGCTACGGTGCTGGCGGAGGGCACGGATGTTGCACTGATTGCCTGCGGAGAGATGGTGCGGCCGGCGAAGGAAGCAGCAGCACAATTGAAGAGTCAAGGAATCACGGCTGCGGTTGTGGATATGTACTGCGTGAAACCCATGGACCGAGAGGCGGTCATGCGCGTAGCCAATTCCGTGCGTGCGGTGGTTACCATTGAGGAACATGCACCCTATGGGGGACTGGGGTCTATGGTGAGCCAGATTGTAGGTGCCAATTGTCCGAAACGTGTGATCAATTTATCGTTGCCGGATGCACCCGTGATTACCGGAACCTCGCAGGAGGTATTTGATTATTATGGATTAAATGCAGAGGGAATTGTAAAAACGGTGAAGGAGCTCATGGATTATGAATAAGACCTATGTGATCGGCATTGATCAGAGCACGCAGGGAACCAAAGCGCTTTTATTTGATGAGGAAGGCCGGTTGTTGGCCAGAGAAGATCTGCCGCATCGGCAGATTGTGAATGAACGTGGCTGGGTCGAACATGATCCGGAAGAAATCTACCAAAATACCATTGCGGTTGTGAAAAACCTGATAGAACATCAGGCGGTATCAAAATCTTCCATCGCCGGAATTGGGATCAGCAATCAGAGAGAGACGGCACTCGCTTGGGAACGAGAAAGTGGAATCCCGATTTATAACGCAATTGTCTGGCAATGTGCCAGAGGTGAAGATATTTGTAAGGAGATAAAAGCAGAGGGTTATGATAACATAATAAGAGAACATACCGGGCTTCCTTTATCTCCTTATTTTTCAGCGGCAAAACTCTCTTGGATCATGCGCCGGGTAGCCGGTGCACAGGATAAAAATCGTTTGGGGAAGCTATGCTGTGGAACGATGGATTCTTGGCTGATCTACCGTTTGACCGGAAAAAAAGAATTTAAAACCGATTATTCCAATGCTTCCAGAACGCAGCTTTTCAATCTTACAACTTTGAGTTGGGATGCAAAACTGTGTCAAATTTTTGGCATCAATCCGGATTGTCTGGCCCGGGTGTGCGATTCGGATGCCAAGTATGGCATGACAGATTTGGAAGGCTATCTGCCGGAGGCTGTCCCGATTCATGGGGTACTCGGAGATTCGCACGGTGCGTTATTTGGGCAGGGCTGTATTCATAAAGGGATGATTAAAACAACCTATGGCACAGGATCTTCGGTAATGATGAATGTAGGAGAAAAACCGGTGTTTAGCAGTCATGGTGCGGCATCTTCTTTGGCATGGTGCATGGGCGGCAAAGTGA
>JAVXIV010000281.1:0-2757 GCA_036785645.1 Hungatella sp. | reverse complement strand
AGATGGCATCGGAAGAGTGTGCCATTGGGGAGCAATTTTTCCGTCTCAACGACGAGAAGGCAGGAAATAACTTGATCTATCGCGCGATAGGCGGTTTAAAATCCAGCCTGCATCAGCCGTCTTTGGAGGATGCTATTACTTCACCCGAGAATTTATTCCGTTTTCAATCTGCCGTAATTCGTAAACTGGCAGAAGCAGGATCTTGTATCATTGCAGGACGCTGTGCAGATTATGTACTGGAAGCAGAAGGAATTGAGAACTTGATCCGTCTGTTTGTATATTCGGATACACAGACTTGCATTCGACGCGTGATGGAAGTAGATGGGGTCGATGCCCGTGAGGCGTTAAAACGTGTAAACCACATCAGCAAGGAGCGCAGAGATTACTATAAATACTATACCGGCCGAGAATGGGAAGATATGGCAAACTATGATCTTCCGATCAATACGGGGCGGATTGAACTGGATCAGGCAATTTTGCTGATTAAGGAATATGTAAGGATTCGTGGAATTGAAATCTGATTTTCAGAGTTTCCGTAACAAAAGTTTAATAATTTTATGCAGACATTTTCTCGTAAATAAGTCCGAGCTATGTTATAATGGCTTGGACTTATTGATACCTAAGATAGGAGAAACTTCATTATGTTTGACAAAAAAGACCATATGAGTACTTTGAATAAGGCCAGAAGAAAGAGAAATAAGAAAGATTATATGAAATATGTAGTCCTGATTGCGATCTTGCTTGGATTGATTGCAGTCGTGGTAGGAATTGGAAGCTGGATCCGAAAACCGGTATCCGGCTCCCCAAATCCGCAGTTACACAGAGCACAGAGGCAGAGACTGCAACTACGGTGGATGCAGCGGAGGTTCTAAGACAGCAGGAAGAGGAAGCGAAGCAGAAGGAGCAAGCAGAGAAAGAAGCGGTGGTCAGCGCTTATCAGAATCTGGGCATTGTTCAGGTATCCGGCTACTTAAATATTCGTAAAACCGCGGAGCCAAACGGAGATATCATTGGTAAGCTGCAGGAAAATAGTGCCTGTGAGATTCTGGGAACCGAGGGCGATTGGTATCACATCAGCTCCGGCGGTGTGGATGGTTACATTTCCAATCAGTATGTGATATCCGGAGAAGAAGCAAAGCAAAAGGCACTGGAATATGTGAAGCTTCGTGCCATTGTGACTGCGGATAACTTGAATATTCGTCAGGAACCGGTTATGGATTCTGCTAATATTATTGCGCAGGCCTTGATTGGTGAACGGTACGAGGTAGTAGATGAGACCGATGGATGGGTACAGATCACAAACGGATATGTTTCGGCAGATTATGTAGAGGTACGCTATGCCCTAAACGAAGGCAGAAAGATGGATTTAAAGGCGATGGCGATCAACCAATATGACAATCTGGTGATCTCTAAAGTGACCAATTATCTCAATATTCGGAGTACTCCCAAGGATGAGGGCAATGCTAACATCATCGGAAAGTTTCCGGGTAAAGCTGCAGGAGAGATCTTAGAGACTATCGATGGCTGGTATAAGATTCAGTCCGGCAAGATCACCGGTTATGTCACATCAGACAGCCAATATACGGCAACCGGTGCCGAAGCGAAGGATTTGGCACTCAGTGCGGCCAGCCTGATGGCAATTGTCAATACCGATAAATTAAATGTTCGGAAAGAACCATCTACGGAATCTACGATTTGGACGCAGATTTCCAAGGAAGACCGCTATACGGTTTTGCAGCAGATGGACGGATGGGTACAGATCGAATTGGATTCCGGAGAAGAGAATGCAGATGCCGCCTATATTGCCACCAGAGACAATAATGTGGAGGTACGCTATGCGTTGGAAGAAGCCATCAAATTCTCACCGGTAGAAGAAAAAGCCAATCAGGAAGCTTCCTTGCGAAGTAAGATTGTCAATTATGCACTTCAATTTGTAGGTAATCGCTATGTCTGGGGCGGAACCAGTCTGACGAATGGAGCGGATTGCTCCGGGTTCACGCAGTCGGTTATGCGAAACTTTGGAATCAGTCTGCCGCGTGTATCCAGAGATCAAGCTAAAACCGGCAAGGCGATCGATTCCAGCCAGATGAGACCGGGAGATCTGATCTTCTATGCCAACAGTGGTGGGACGATCAACCATGTGGCGATGTATATAGGCAATGGACAGATTGTGCATGCGGCCAGTCGGAGAAGCGGAATCAAAATCTCCACTTGGAATTATCGGAAACCGGCCAGAATTCGCAATGTGATTGATTAAATAAGACTAGAAAGCAGCTGACGAAGATAAGAGGAAAAATCCGAGGGGTTCTGAAAGAGAGACTCTCGGTATTCGGTATAGGTCACCTTATCTTTGTAAGCAATCTGCAGGGCCGGTTCCCAAAGTATCTGATACTGCGGGAGAAAACAGCCCTGCTTTTTGATGTAACAAGTCTTTGCGGTCGCTTTTATTCTGGCCTCTCGGTCTACGTACTCGCCTACACTTTTATGGATAGCGGTATCTTCGTAGGGGAGATAATAATAATCCTTGTAGTTGGGGTAGAAGTATTTCAGTTCGCCTTCGTAGAGCACTATCCGAAGATTCAGACCGTTGTTCTCTGCCCGGCAGGTGACCACCTCGTTTGCTTTGCAGATGGCAACCGGGATGCGGTAGTCGCTCTCACACACCAGAGAAAGTATAGGATATGTTTCTCCAAAGAGATCCGTCTGTTTTAGGATCTGCTGACTTATGAGGGTAAAATCATGTTCAAAAAAATCCGG
>JAVXIV010000280.1:0-2761 GCA_036785645.1 Hungatella sp. | reverse complement strand
CCCTTACCCCTAAACCGGGCAGATTCGCTACGCCAAAAATCAAAATATATCCGCAGATAATATTCATTACATTCATAACCAGAGCGATGTACATCGGTGTTTTTGTATCTCCAAAGCCTTGAAATGCTGCGGATACCACGGACATAATAACCAGAAATGGGAATCCGACCACAATGATTCTCATGTACTGCTGCGCTTGATTGAGTACAACTGCATCTGCGGTAAAAAATCCCAGAACCTGAATTCCAAAAAAGAATAAAAGGATCTGAAAGACTACCGCCAAGGGTATTTCCGTCAAAAAAGTCTGTTCTACCACTCTTCTGGCTCTGTCTTTTCTACCGGCTCCATAAGAATGGGCGACCATGATAGTCGCCCCAATCGCAATTCCCTTGTAAAGGCACCACAGAGTATCCGTCACGCGGATGCAGATACCCTGTGCTGAAATGTCCAATGGCAACAGACGTCCAATCATTGCAGTAGTCCAGCTGAAATTTGTAAGATATTTTCTACAATCATCGGTATAAGCAGATGATAAATCTCTTGATTAATTTCCCGTCTCTTATTTTTCACGTCTTGTCATCCTCTGCCCTTTATTTTCCGAATTTAGCTTTCATTTCTTCCTGCAGCCCATCCATGACGGTCTGTACATCCTGATTATCGAGAGTTACCTTGCTAACTGCATTCTTGGACAGATCAATTGCTTCTGCAAAATTGGATGTATAGTTACATTTCGGTATCTTCTTACCAACTTCGGTAAAGATATCATAAATCTTTTGTCCACCGAAGAATTCGTCGCCTTCTTTAAATACATCGGAATCCAATGCAGGAATATAAGAAGGATACAAACCATAGTTTACAAAACCTGCCACATTGCCTTCTACATCAGTCATTGCAAATTTCACAAATTCCATAGCCGCTTCCTTGCTCTCTGATGCAGCAGGAACGGTCAATACCGAACCACCATTGGATGCGCCGCCTGCATCTTTGTCTGCATCAAATTTGGGGAGATCCATAACTCTCCACTTACCGGCCTGATCTGCAGCTGCATCTTTAATCGATCCTGCCAACCATACTGCCTCCGATACACAAGCAATTTTGCTTCCACTTAACGCTGCAATAAAATCATCCCAGCTGCCATCATTTACGGTAATACCGGCTGCATAAATTTTTTGGATCATTTCCATCGCCCGTACGGACTCCGGAGAATTAACCGCTGTATTTCCTGCCTCGTCAAAATAGAATCCACCCAGTTCCATCATCAACATCCGATAGGTCGTATCTTTTCTTGCGGTTGCAAGCGTCATCATATCAATACCGGTCTTTTCTTTGATGGTCTTTCCTGCTTCGATGAAATCGTCCCAGGTTACGATATCTTCCGCTTTCACACCGGCCTGTTCAAAAATATCTGTCCGATAAAACATCCCGCATGGACCTGCATCCCATGGAAATGCTACCATTTTCCCATTCACTGTACATTCTGCAATCTTGATTGGCAGGAACTCTTCTGCCTTCACTTCACCGGTGAAGTCCACGAATTTATCCGGGAACTTCTCACCGAACTTGGCTACCTGCTCACCCTCTAATTGTACAATATCAGGCAGACCAATTCCGGACTGTAAGCAGGTGGTGATCTTGCTGTAGACCTGAGATACTCCCATTTCTTCAAAATTAAATTCTACATTAGGATGAATTTCGCTGAATTTTTCTGCTTCCTCCTGTAAATGAGCAAGTGCCACGTCCCAACTCCAGATTGTGATGGTTCCGGAAAGCTCTTTATCCGTGCTCACGGCTTCCTTGCCGGTTGTCGCTGACACTTTCTTTTCCTCGCTTCCTTTACCGCCTCCACCGCATGCGGTCAAAGATACCGCCATGGTCATTGCTAATACTGCTGCCGTAATCTGTTTCTTCATAAAATCCTCCCTTTTTTCTTGTTTTTTATTGGTGTTCTGCTCCTTACCATCATTCCTTCACTGCTCCACCCATGACACCCGCTACGAATTGTTTTTGGAAAATTAAGAAAATCAGCATAATTGGTAAAGTTGCAAATGCTGTTGCCAGCATGACTACCCCGTAATCTTTTCTCCATGCGGTACCGTCCAACATAGAAAGTGCCACCGGAAAATTGTACATAGACTTGGTTCCCAATATAATCAAAGGCCACATAAAGTTATTCCACATACTCATAAACATATAAATGCCAAGTGCTCCGATTGCCGGCTTCATATTGGGCAGAACTACACGAAAGAAAATTCCAACCTCCCCGTATCCATCAATTCTGGCAGCTTCTGTCAAAGAAGTTGGAAATGACAGCATATTCTGTCTCATCAAGAAGATTCCAAATGCATTGGCAAGACCCGGCAGTATAACTGCCTGATAGGTATTCGCCCAGCCGATTTTATTCATCAAAGTGAACAAGGGTACATACATCACCTGACCGGGAATCATCATCGTCACCATAACCAAGCCAAAGATAAATCCTTTTCCTTTAAATTCAAATTTTGCAAAAGCATATCCTGCCATAGAATGGAACAAAATAGATAAACTGGTATAGCTAACTGTCATGATCATAGAATTTAAAAATATACGTCCCAGATTCAACTTTTTATTCAGATTCTCCAAATTCACCAACAGGTTGGATCCAAAAATCAGTCTTGGTGAGATACTCAATATCTGAGAATTGGTACACGTAGCGGATACAAACATAAAGTAGAATGGAAACAAAGAAACAAGTGCAGCGAGGGTAAGAAATAGATAGGTAAAT
>JAVXIV010000279.1:2508-2762 GCA_036785645.1 Hungatella sp. | reverse complement strand
TCATTCATAAGGGTAAAGAAAATGATCCCACGCTGCTTTCACCGGCAGAATTGTTCGCGTTTGCGACCCGCAATGGGGCAATTATGCAGGGAAGAGAAGATATTGGAACCCTGGAAGTCGGAAAAAAAGCAGATATTGTGGCAGTGTCCTTGGATAGACCGCATATGGTACCACATCGGGATTTATTGTCGACGCTGGTTTACTCCGCACAGGGAAGCGATGTTTGCATGACCATGACTGATGGAGAAATTCTT
>JAVXIV010000279.1:0-2498 GCA_036785645.1 Hungatella sp. | reverse complement strand
ATGAAAATGGTACCTATTATACTTTGGATGCAGAAAAAATTATGTTTGAATTTGAAAAGAGAATTGAGCAATTATATTAATTGGAGGTAGACGATGGAAAGAGCAGATCAGGGTCTGGCTTTTATGCTGCAATATGAAAATGTAGCTTGGTATGAGGATGGAAAGGTTCGAATTTTAGATAGAAGAATTTATCCTACTAAAGTTGAATTTGTAACTTGCAATCATCATGTGGAAGTGACAAAAGCCATTACCGACATGGTGACACAGAGTGCAGGTCCTTACACGGCAGCAGCGATGGGCATGGCACTTGCAGCATATGAGTGCAGGAATAAATCCAGAGCGGAGCAGGAAATTTATTTAAAAGAGGCAGCGAATACCATTTCTCATGCAAGACCAACTACCGTAGAACGTATGAAGCTGATCGTGGAATCTTGCTATGAAGCAGCAGTGGCAGCGATGGATGCAGGGGTGAGTGATATCAGCCTTGCAATTCGTGAAAAAGCCATTGCAATGAATAATGTGCGCTATAGCAAAATAGAGAAAATGGCAGAATATCTGGTCGATGTATTCCCGAAAAAAGGCAAGATCATGACACAGTGCTTTGGGGAAACCATCGTAGGACAGATGCTCAAGATTGCAAAACAGAGAAATTATGATTTGAAGATCTTTTGTCCGGAGACGCGCCCTTATTTTCAGGGAGCAAGATTGACGGCCAGCGTAGCCTATGATCAGGGTTTTGATGTTACGGTTATTACCGATAATATGCCGGCTTATGTGATGCAAAAAGAAGGAATCGATGTGTTTACTTCTGCTGCAGATGCAATTTGTCTGGATGGACATGTGGTGAATAAAATCGGAACCTTCCAGATTGCATTGATTGCAAAATATATGCAAATTCCGTATTTTGCTACCGGTGCACCGGATCTGGGACATCCAACCATTGATACGGTAACCATTGAGATGCGGGATCCTGATTTTGTACTGCAGGCGATGGGCGTTCAGACTGCCAAAGAAGGTGTAAAGGGATATTATCCGTCCTTTGATATCACACCTCCGCATTTGGTGAGTGGGGTGGTAACGGACAGTGGAATTTATGCTCCCTATGATCTAAAACGCTATTTTGCTCAGGGCAATCAAGGCGAATACTAGAAATGTGCATGGAAAATATGGGAGGTTTTTTGCTTTGATTTTGACGGAGAGAAGAGAACTGATTAAATCAATTCTATTAGAGAAAAAACATATTACCGTGGCAGAGATGGCAAAATATTTTCAAACCAGTACTGAGACGATTCGCAGAGATTTCGAAGCATTGGAAAAAGAAGGATTTTTGATTAAATCTTATGGTGGAGCAACCTTAATCATGAGAAAGAGTGTCTCTTTTTCACAGAAAATGAAATCGGGAATTATGACGGATATCAAGAAAAAAATGGCAGTGAGCGTGGCAAAATTGATTAAACCACATGATTGTATTTTCTTGGATCATTCTACGACGGTTTATGAGCTATGTGATGAGATTGCGCATCTGCCGCTTACGGTTATGACCAATTCTTTGGTGGTAATCAATCGCTTTTCCGGTTGTGATAACATTCAGATGACGATCCCGGGAGGCAATTTCAGTTCGACACATCAAGCTTTTTTCGGTCTGGAGGCCGTGGGATACTTGCAGCGTCATTGTGTGGATAAGGCTTTTTTATCCTGCAATACCTTGGATATCGCGCGGGGACTGAATGATTCCGAAGAGATGGTCGCGGACATGCGAAAGAATATTGTTGAAAATTCGGGTTTTACCTGTTTGCTGGCGGACAATACGAAATTTAATAAAACGGCATTTATCCGAACCTGTGACTTCTCCGGCATTGATTGCATTGCGACGGATCAGGAACCGGATCATGCATGGAAAAGATTTGCGGAAGAAGCACATATCAAATGCCCCAATCAAGCAGTACGTTGCATATCAAATGGCTGATTAGTGATAAAGAGTAAGAAAAACAGAAATGCAAATATGGAGGAGGCTGATGATATGGCAGTGATAGGCGAGAGAAGAAGAGAACTAATGGAGATGACATATCGTTCTTACAAAGAAGGGCTATTTGCCGGAACGAGCGGTAATTTGAGTATATATGACAGAGAGACAGAAAACATGCTGATTACACCGAGTTCTGTCTCCTATGAAACGATGAACGAAGCGGATATGGTTTTGATGAAGCTGGATGGAGAGATCATAGAAGGAATTCATAAGCCTTCTTCCGAATGGCGGATGCATGCGGTGGCTTACCGGGAAAAAGAGGAGGTGTGCGCTGTCATTCACACCCACTCTCCTTATGCTACTTCCTTTGCCGTCAATGGAGAAGGGATTCCGGTGATTTTAGTAGAGATGGTACCTTTTCTGGGTGGAGATGTACGGGTAGCAGATTTTGCATTACCCGGAACAGATGCCGTGGGAGAAGCGGCAATGAAGGCATTAGCAGAGAGAAATGCCTGCCTTATGGCCAATCATG
>JAVXIV010000278.1:0-2798 GCA_036785645.1 Hungatella sp. | reverse complement strand
AGTTTACACCATGGGAATTCCGGCGGCATTGGAAAGTATGTTCTGGCAGTTTTCAGCCATTATTCTCAGTAAGGTGATCCTGACCTATGGGCAGTCTTCTTTTGCGGCTTATCAGCTTGGTATTCAGGCAGAGACGATCACGGAGATGCCGGCCATTGGCTTTGGTACCGCAGCGACTACGCTGACAGCCAGAGCGATTGGTAAGAGGGACGAGGAACTTGGAGATGCTTATTTTAAGCAATTACTTCGCATTGCACTGCGCATCAGCGTGATCACATCCATGATGCTGATCTTTTTGCCAAAACTGTTTATGAATCTGATGACCAATAATCATGAGCTTCAGATGATCGGGATTGTTTATGTATTTGTCATGGGTTTTATTCAGATTCCACAGAATTTGTCTCGTATATATAATGGGACGCTCCGCGCCAATGGGTATAAAAATCTACCGATGTATGTGGCCGGGTTTGGCATTTGGATCATTCGGATTCCACTGTGTATTCTGATTGCCTACATTTTGAAATGGGATCTCGTATTTATTTGGCTGGTCATTGCAATGGATCAGATATCCAGATTCTTCCTCAGTGTATTCCTTTATAAAAAGTTAGGAAAGAAAACAAAATATCATCCGATTTAACAAATCAAGCAAGGAGAATTTAATGAAAAAATATCTGGGTATGTTAGGACTTTTGATTGTGACAATCATATGGGGCGGAGGGTTTGTAGCCAGTGATATTGCTTTACAAAGCTTACATCCCGCCCAGATTCTCACAATACGATTTTTTCTTGCTTCGATTTTGATTTTTCCATTTTGTCTTGGAAGCATGAAGACTGTGACAAAAGAAGAAATGAAAGCGGGAATTTTTCTGGGGATCTTTTTATTTGGTGCATTTGCTCTTCAAACCATTGGACTGCAATATACCACACCGGCAAAAAACGCATTTTTGACTGCAACCAATGTGGTATTTGTTCCGTTTATTGCGCGGGTTCTCTATAAGAAAAAAGTAGGAATTCAGAGCATCATTGGTGCTTGTATGGCCATTGTGGGAGCCGGAGTACTATCTTTGGAAAAAAACTTTACGATTGGGCAGGGCGATAGTCTGACCTTGCTGGGAGCCATCTGTTTTGCACTGCAGATCTTTTTTACCGGTGAATATGTAACCAAATACCGTGTGATTATTTTGATGTTTTTTCAAATGGCAACGGCATGTATTTTATCCTCTGTCTATCTTTTGGGAAGCTGTGGGATGGCAGATCTTGTGTTGACAAGGGATGGGATTTTGAGCGTGGTTTATCTGGGTGTGATCAGTACAACACTTACTTATCTGATTCAGACGGTATCGCAGCAATATGTGGATGAAACGAAGTCTGCGATTATTCTTTCTATGGAAGCTGTATTTGGCTGTTTGTTTTCCGTATGGATTCTGCACGAAACGATTCATGCAAAAATGATAGTGGGATGTATCTTAATTCTGGGTGCAGTACTGGTATCAGAAATCAAAATAAGACATAAAAGGTCAGAAAACAAGTGAAACATGAGCCCCGGCGATGAGCCGGGGCTCATGTTAATATTAGATGAAAGCTTTTCTCTACCGCAAAAAATTGATTGACAAACGACAGAACTGTGATAATATAAACATATGAGTGAACGCTCATATGACGAGAGGATGTGACTTTATGATAGAGAAAGAAAAATCGGAGGAGCCGGAGGTTGAACAGTGTGAGTTTATGCATGTTCATGAGGATATTGTAGACCGTGTGAATCAGGTGATGCCTCAGGATGAAGACTTGCTGAATCTGGCAGAATTCTTCAAGATTTTTGGAGATTCCACCAGAATTAAGATCCTGTATGCGCTCGGCCAGTCGGAGATGTGTGTATGTGATATTGCAACCTTGCTTCAAATGGGGCAGTCGGCGATTTCCCATCAGCTGCGGGTGCTAAAACAGATGTATTTGGTGAAGTTTCGCAGAGATGGAAAGACGGTATTTTATTCGCTTGCAGATGGTCATATTGAGACAATTCTGGCACAGGGGATGGAACATATCAGAGAATAAACACAGGGCATAGGAGAGGTGTGATGACAAAGAAACAGAGGGTGATGATGACAAGATTGCTGGTGAGCGGAGTATTTCTGATCGCCGGAATTGTAACAGAAGGAAGAGTGGCTTATGCCTGGATGTTATTTGTAATATCCTACTTGGCGGCGGGATATGATATTCCGTTGAAAGCAGTTAGAAATATAAAAAACGGTCAGGTATTTGATGAAAATTTCCTCATGACCATCGCAACCTTTGGGGCGATTGCCGTGGGCTCTTTAGAAGAAGCCGTGGCGGTGATGTTATTTTATCAGGTGGGGGAGCTATTCAGTGATTATGCCGTGAATAAATCCAGAAAATCCATTACCGAACTGATGGATATCAATCCGGAGTATGCCAATCTGTTAAAGGACGGAAAAGAAGAACAGGTGGATCCGGGTGTTGTCCGAATCGGCGATATCATTGTCATCAAGCCGGGGGAGAAGGTGCCGCTAGATGGGGTGGTAACCAAGGGCAATTCCAGTCTCGATACCAAGGCACTAACCGGGGAATCCATGCCGGTTGAGGTGGATGAGCAAGATGATATTATCAGTGGTTCGATCAATCTCAACGGTGTTTTAGAAGTGCGGGTGACGAAGCTATTTGATGATTCTACCGTGGCCAAGATCTTGGAACTGGTGGAGAATGCCAGTTCCAGAAAAGCCAAGGCGGAAAATTTCATTACCAAATTTGCTAGAATTTACACTCCCATTGTAGTCTTA
>JAVXIV010000277.1:0-2829 GCA_036785645.1 Hungatella sp. | reverse complement strand
CACTCACATGATAAAGCATCACATAACGAGAGGGCGAGATACTCCCCAAGATACCGCGAGAAGCAACGCGTGGGATCTGACCGGCAAATTCCAGCATGGGTTTGACCAAGCCCTCCTCCAAATCCGTATCAAAGCGACCGGAGTGCTTCTGAAAATCTTCGATCTCAAACTGAATCACCAGATAGTCTCCCCCAAAGAACTCGTCGGAAAGACTCCGCCTTCCCATCGCCATATCCACAAGAAGCTGTCCTTTCGAGCGCACCCGATCCACGGGCAATCCCCTAGGATCCGGCACATCTTCCCACTCCTCATCATGCAAGCGTTCCAACATGGTTTGCAATAAGGTTTCATTCAAATCTGTTTTCAGCAAATAATCATAAGCTCCCAAGCGAAAAGCATCGCGCACTAATTTAAAATCATCATACCCACTCAGAACCAATGCCTTGGGCTTCGGTTCTTTCTGATTCAGTGCCTCCAAAAGACCAATTCCATCCAGAACCGGCATCTTCATATCCGTAATCACCAAATCTACCGGGTGTGCGGCAAGATATTGCAGTGCCTGCTCTCCATGGATGGCATCTGCCACGATGTGATAGCCCAGTTCCTCCCAATTGACCAGAGAATGCAGCGTAATGCGCACAATGGTATCATCATCCACAATTAAAACATTTCTCATACGCTCTCCCTTCTAACCGGAAGCCGAACCGTTGTCATCGTATATTCACCCTTGCAGCTTTCGATCCCCAGCTCACAATCCGGTCCATAATTGAGCAGCAATCTGGTGTTGACATTGGTGATCCCTATACTGGTGTGATCCTCACCGTCATGACCTTCTCCGGAAAGTAAGCTCTCTATTTCTTCCTCAGACATCCCTTTCCCATTATCACGGATTCGAATATATAGAAATCCTGCTTCTTCCTCCGCAGAGAGATGGATCTGTCCGATCTCATCCACCAGCTCGCTAAAACCATGGACAATCGAATTTTCCACAATCGGCTGTAAAATCAAACGTGGAATCAAGCAATCCATACAGGATTCTTCTACTTCGTAGTGAACCTCAAACCCATCAGAATAGCGAATTTTCATCAAATACAGAAAGCTGTCTAAAACCTCCAGTTCTTCCCGCAGCCGATAAAATCCCGCATTACTTCGAAACGAACAGGATAAAATCTTCATCAGTGCCTCAGCCATCTTAGCAATCGAATCAAACTTGGATACCTGTGCAATAAAACGAATCGAGCTTAAAGAATTTACCAGAAAATGTGGATTGATCTGGGACTGAAGTGCCCGAAGCTCTGCTTCGTGCTTCTTTTGTTCCTGCTCCCGATTATCCTGCAGCAGCTGTCCTAAATGTTTGGTCATATGGTTAAAGGAATGGATCATCGTGCGAAGCTCTGCCTGTCCCGCAGGTTCGATATGAACCGCTAAATCTCCATCCTCCACTCGCCGCATTCCTTCTACGGTATTGTGAATTGGCTCAATGATATTTTTAAGGAAATAACTTGAGAAAAAATAGAATAGCACAAATAAGACCAGCGTAACAGCGATGATCATCCATGCAGTCTGATTAAATTGCCGAATCAATGTTTCGGATGCCACCACACTGACAATCCTGCACCCGGTCTCCGGTTCCTCCGAAATGACGTAGGTGTATGCTTCCCCACCCACCTTTTGGTGAAATACCTGTGATGTAAGCAGTCGATTATCCCGGGGCAGCAAATCACCGATGTCATCTATATCAAAGAGAATCTCCCCATTCCGATCCAAGATGAGCGTCTTTCCCAGCCTCTCTTCCTTATCATAATTGCGGATCAGAGTGCCCACCTGAGACGAAGAAAATAAAGCCACCATTTCCACGTTGCCATCCCGATCTACATCAATATCCGGAGACAGTCCCGCCACTATGGTAAAGGTATGGGAATTCTGTCTGGAATACGTCACATTGCGATCATAGAACCCGATTTTCACCATATCCTGATCGGCGAGTGCCTCCTGATACCATGCAGATTGCTTCACTTCTTGCTCGGGAATGGTGACATCATCTTTCATATAGGTATATTCTCCATCCTTCATAAAAAAGACAGCCGAGAGAATATCCTGCACCGGCACCATCGCATAGTTAAAAGATTCCGTCAATACCTGTGTATATGCATGGCGGGCAGCAATATCCTTTGTATTGGTTTTCGAAGCCGTTTTCATAATCTCATTGTCGTTGACATATACAAAATGAGACAGGCGCAGCGACACATCCTTCACCTCGGCAGTCAGCGTTGCTACTACATGATCCTGCGCACGCCGAATGTTTTGGATTGCCGCATCCTGCATCATCGTTCGGAGAATTCCCACCGACACTAAAATAATCATCAGAATCGGGATCACAATGAGCGCCAGAAAACTGCGATAATACGAAGTTTTCAACTCCTTCTTTTTATCAAACCACATCTTCGTGCTCTCCTTTTGTAATCCTCCTATAGGTGGAGATCATTGAGACAAATCGCACCATAAGGACGAATGCTCATCCGATAAGCATTGCCTTCTCCTATCGCGTCTTCCATATACTGCTCATATTCCTCTACCAGCTCATTGGGCAGCATCGCCATGATCACACCGGCAAATCCGCCGCCATGAATGCGGCAGGCTCCTTTTTGCTTCTTGGCAATAAACAATTCCGTCAAAGCAAGTGCAATACTGATTCCCTGTTCCTGATAGTTGCTGTTCGTATAGCAATTTTGCAGCCATTTCCAAGAAGAGTTGCCGGAGGCCGTAATATTGGATAAAAATTCCTGAAAATGCCCTTCTTTTAAGGCTGCAACTTCTGCTTCCACTCTC
>JAVXIV010000276.1:0-2846 GCA_036785645.1 Hungatella sp. | reverse complement strand
ACTGGCCATCGCCGAGATGATTGCATCTCTTAGTATTCCCACGGTATCCCTCGTATTGGGCGGCAGCCACTCGATCGGTGTGCCACTTGCCGTTTCTACGGATTATTCGTTTATTGTTCCTACCGGAACCATGATGATACATCCGGTACGTATGAGCGGTATGGTGATCGGTGCGACACAAACCTACGAATATTTTGAGATGATTCAGGATCGAATTATCAGTTTCGTGGCCAATCATGCAACCATCGCCTATGATCAAGTCAAGCGCCTCATGTTAAATACTGAGATGTTGACCAGAGATTTGGGAACCGTTTTGGTTGGTGCAGAAGCCGTTCGCTGTGGTTTGATCGATGAGGTGGGCGGTATTCGGGAAGCCATGCATAAATTGTATGAAATGATTGATCCGTGAGAACCTTGCAATTTGGCTTCATTTTTTGTATACTAGGTTCAATGGGAATTGAAGGAGGCTTAAATTCGTGGCTGGAACAACAAAAATTACAAAAAAAACAAATTCAGGAAACAAAACGGCCGGAAGGCCCAAAAAGCAGGCGCAGACGAATCGTTATTCTGCAGATTCCGGTTTTTTGCATACAGAAGTGATCATGATTGCGTCCTTTGCAATCGCAGTGCTTCTGTTTTTGAGCAACTTTCACCTGTGCGGCATGGCAGGTGATTTTTTGAGACGGCTTCAACTGGGAACTTTTGGAATGGTTGGATTTGTTGCCCCGATTTTGCTGTTTGTCGGAACTTGCTTTGCTATTTCCAATCGAGGCAATCCGATTGCAGCGATGAAGCTTACTGCTGTGGTGATTGCTTTATTGACACTCTGCGGTTTGGCACAGTTGGTATTTGGCGGCGGATATGTGGCCGAACAGAAGCTGACTGCCATCTTTTCGGCGGCAGCCATGCATGGAGATGGCGGAGGATTGGTGGGTGGGATATTGGTATCCCTCATTGGATCCGTGCTGGGGACGGTGGGAACCTACTTGATTTTCATTGTCGCACTGGTGATCTGTATCATCTGTATCACTGAGAAATCTCTGGTTTCTGTCGTCAAGCGTCAGAGCTCTAAAGCATATCAATATGCGAAAGAAGATGCAGGAAGACGAAAGATCGTTCATGAAGAACGCAAAGAAGAATTACAGCGGCTGCGAGAGGAACAGAGAGTCCGCGGTGTCAATCTGGATTCTACGAAGCTCCATGAAGAAATTCCTGCTGCGGTACCGGACGACAATCCGAATCTGCTGCCGGATCAGCCTGATATTCCGATGGAAGGGGAACTGCCATCTACCGCAGATATCTTCACCGGAAAGATTGCATTGCCAACCACTTACATAGTCGATGATCGAGTTCCATTTGATACCGAAGAATTCATATCGGAGCATCCAACGGCAGCATCAGAACCGCTTTCAAACGAATTTTCCATACCGGAAGAGGCAAAACGTGTAGTGACGGCTTCCGGTAAAATCATAGAAACCGATACGGAAGCGTTGAAGAAAAAACTGGAAAGCAAGAGGGAGGAAGCGGCTCAAGCTGAAGATACTGATGTCGGGGAACTCATCAAGCAGAAATCGGTTGTAAAGAAAGAATATAAATTCCCACCGGTCAGCCTTTTGAAAAAAGGAATTCGATCCGCTTCTTGTTCGGATAAAGAATATAAAGCCACGGCAATCAAGCTGCAGCAGACACTTCAAAATTTCGGTGTTGGTGTGACCGTTACCAACGTAAGCTGTGGTCCATCTGTGACACGCTATGAACTGCATCCGGAACAAGGGGTGAAGGTCAGCCGGATTGTAGCCCTTTCCGATGATATCAAGCTCAGCTTGGCGGCCTCCGATATTCGAATTGAAGCACCGATTCCGGGGAAATCAGCGGTTGGAATCGAAGTTCCCAACAAGGAAAATAACATTGTCTTATTGAGGGACTTGTTGGAAGCAGATGTATTCCAAAACAGTACCTCCAAGCTTTCCTTTGCGGTGGGCAAAGATATTAGCGGACAGGTTGTAGTAACGGATATTGCTAAAATGCCGCATTTGCTGATCGCCGGTGCCACCGGTTCCGGTAAATCAGTTTGTATTAATACGTTGATTATGAGCATTATCTATAAATCCGCTCCGGAAGATGTCAAGATGATTATGGTGGATCCAAAGGTTGTGGAATTGAGTGTTTATAATGGGATTCCGCATCTTTTGATTCCGGTGGTAACGGATCCTAAAAAAGCAGCCGGGGCACTGAACTGGGCTGTGGCAGAGATGTCAGACCGCTATAAGAAATTTGCAGACAGCGGAGTACGGGATCTCAAGGGCTACAATGCCAAAATAGCTGCTATTCAGGATGTTGAAGAGGAAAATAAACCCCAAAAACTACCGCAGATTGTAATTATCGTCGACGAGTTAGCCGATTTGATGATGGTGGCTCCCGGTGAAGTGGAGGAGGCTATCTGCCGTTTGGCACAGCTGGCAAGAGCCGCAGGACTGCATCTGGTGATTGCCACCCAGAGACCGTCGGTCAATGTCATCACCGGTTTAATCAAGGCCAATGTACCGTCGCGCATTGCATTTTCTGTTTCTTCCGGTGTGGACTCCAGAACCATTATTGATATGAATGGAGCGGAGAAGCTGCTTGGAAAAGGAGATATGTTGTTTTATCCCGCCGGATATCAGAAGCCACAGCGGGTACAGGGGGCTTTTGTATCTGATCAGGAAGTATTTCAGGTCGTCGACTTTTTGATGAAACAGGACATGGGAACCGACTATAATCCGGAGATAGAGAGTAAGATCTCGGCTCCTGTGGCAGTAGAAACTGCGGAGACAGAAGATAGCAGAGACGAATATTTTATACAGGCC
>JAVXIV010000275.1:1396-2847 GCA_036785645.1 Hungatella sp. | reverse complement strand
ATTGTAATGATAGTGGTAGATAAATTCTGTCTCGGGATGATAAACAATCAGCATATGTATGGTACTGCTGATATCGCCTAGGGGCATCCGGTCAATGTGTGACAATCCAAATATGGCGCTTACCTTGGTACCGACACCGGGACTCGAAGTGATCGTAAAGCTTCCGCCGGTGCTTTCTGCGGCATATTTAAAAAACGGAATCCCCAAACCCACCTTTCTGGTAGTGCGGCTGGTGAAGAAGGGATCAATAACCCGAGAAACCTGATCCGGTGTCATCCCACAGCCATCATCTTCTATTATAATGGTGAGCCGGTCAGCGGCTAAATTGGTATCTACCGTGATGGTGACTAATTTTGCTCCGGCGCGGGTGGAATTCTCTGCCACATCTAAAACATTGAGAGAAATCTCCGTCATCATAGGCTTATTGGTATTTCGCCAAGATGCCGGGAATATCGTCCGGAGTCAGTCTGCCATATACTTCTTCGTTGACCATCATGACAGGTGCTAAACCACAGGCACCGACGCAGCGGCAGGAATCCAGTGAAAAGCGACCATCTGCAGTACATTCGCCATTGGTAATGCCTAAAAGCTCTTCCAGTTTGGAAAAGATGGTTCCGGAACCCTTGACGTAGCAAGCGGTTCCAAGACATACAGAAATCTTGTACTTGCCCTTGGGCTGTAAAGCAAATTGAGCATAAAAAGTAGCAACTCCGTAGATCTTCTCCAATGGAACACCCATCTCATCTGAAATTAAGGTCTGAACTTCGATGGGAAGATAACCATATATTTCTTGTGCTTTCTGCATGATTGGCATCAGAGCACCCTTTGTGTCTTTTAGCTCAGCGATTGTTTGTGTTAAAGCAGCTGCCTGCTCTGCTGTTCCGCTAAAGGGAACACCTTGTTTTTTGCAAGCCATTATTAACCCTCCTCCTTGTTGTGTTATATGCAATCTATCCAATATTCTATCATGATCATGAAAAAAAATCTATACTTATGATGGAAATCATTGCCGGAATTGTAAAGATTGTATTGAATATTCAGAATGGCAATGCTATTCTAGAGTTAGGAATAAAGATTAGGCATGAAAATTGTGCCCAAATAGCAACTATTCGGATAGGAGAGAAGTGTATGACAGTAAAAGATGCGATGGATGTACTGGGAGCCAGAGTGACTGTGGGAGAAGAATACCTGGATCGGGAAGTCAGAAGTGCCTGCGGTTCCGATATGATGAGCGATGTACTGGCATTTTCCAAAGACCATTCGATTCTATTGACCGGTTTATGCAATCCACAGGTGATTCGAACTGCCGAGATGCTTGATATTGTGTGCGTGATTTTTGTGCGGGGGAAAAAGCCGGACGAGAAGATGCTTGAGATGGCCAAAGAACAGAATTTGATTATTCTGGAGACGGGGCATCGGATGTTCTCGGCATGTGGAATGTTATATGAAGC
>JAVXIV010000275.1:0-1386 GCA_036785645.1 Hungatella sp. | reverse complement strand
GATGTGATTACGCTTACCTATCCGATTTCACCGGATGATTTCACCCGTGCAGGCGAGGCCAGCAGCGATGTGAAGAGTAAGCTTAAAAAGATGGGGGTCACGCCGGAAGCCATTCGTAAGGTTGCGATTGCCATGTATGAGGGCGAGATCAACATGGTGATTCATGCAGATGGCGGCGAGATTGTGGTGCAGATCTCACCGGAGTGGATTCGGATGACTTTGGCAGATCATGGTCCCGGAATTCCGGATGTGGATCTGGCGATGCAGGCAGGGTATTCCACGGCACCGGACGAGGTGCGTTCCTTGGGCTTTGGAGCCGGGATGGGACTGCCCAATATGAAGAAATATACGGATGAGATGGAGATCGAGACACAGCTTGGAGTTGGAACCACCATTCGGATGGCGGTGAATCTAT
Organism: Hungatella sp.; assembly: GCA_036785645.1. Classification (GTDB taxonomy): domain Bacteria; phylum Bacillota; class Clostridia; order Lachnospirales; family Lachnospiraceae; genus Hungatella_A. Next base: position 971 of record JAVXIV010000275.1, on the reverse strand, counting down.
AATTCTACCATTAGGAAGAGGGAAGGAGTGTGAGTAGATGGATAAGTTTTATCATTCGGTACGGTTGGATCCGGAATTGTGCAAAGGCTGCATTAACTGTATCAAACGATGCCCTACTCAGGCGATACGGGTAAGAAACGGAAAAGCCCAAATTAACGGAAAATTCTGTATTGACTGCGGAGAATGTATCCGAATATGTCCGCATCATGCCAAGCATGCCACCTATGATCAATTGGATGTCATCAAACAATATGAGTATACGGTGGCACTTCCGGCACCATCTTTATACAGTCAGTACAACAATTTAGACGATGTCAATATTGTATTGAATGCACTGCTGCTCATGGGCTTTGATGATGTATTTGAGGTGAGTGCAGCAGCCGAGATAGTATCAGAGGCAACCCGAGAATATCTGGCACAGCATGAAGATCAGTTTCCGATTATCAGTACGGCATGTCCATCGGTAGTGCGTTTGATTCGTGTCAGATTTCCCAATTTAATTTCACACCTGCTTCCGCTCAATCCACCCATCGAGGTGGCGGCCGGACTGGCGGTAGAGCAGGCACTCGCAAAAACCGGACTGCCCAGAGAGAAGATTGGCATCATTTTCATCTCTCCCTGTCCCTCCAAGGTGACTTATGTCAAATCACCGCTTGGTACCGAGAAGAGTCAGGTGGATCACGTCTTGGCGATCAAAGAAGTCTATGCACAGCTGCTGCCTCATATGAAAGCGGTGGGAGCCGATGCACCGGAGATCGGAACTTCGGGGAAGATTGGAGTGAGCTGGGGACGCAGCGGCGGAGAAGCCAGCGGACTTTTTACTGAGAATTATCTGGCGGCAGACGGCATTGAAAATGTCATCCGCGTGTTGGAAGATTTGGAAGATCAGAAATTCACGAACCTGAAATTTGTGGAATTGAATGCCTGCAGCGGAGGCTGCGTCGGAGGGGTTTTGACGGTAGAGAATCCCT
>JAVXIV010000274.1:0-2868 GCA_036785645.1 Hungatella sp. | reverse complement strand
AAATTGAAAGTGTATTTTCAAAAAAAGTAAATTTGAAGGGTAACCGGAGAAACAGATCCTGTATTGCATAGGGAAAACCCAAGTGGGCATGTGGGAAGAGGGATGGGTAACCGGTCAGGTGGAGCCGTGGAAAAAATTTTGAAGCAGTCAGGGAAAAAATTCTGCCTGTTTAAAAAATGCTGATAATTACAATGAATTGATCGTAAAATGGGATTATCTCAAAAAGCATTTCCAAGAATCCAAGAACAGTAGCGTAAAAATAAAGGGTGCAGTAGGGCGATAAAATGAGTGTTTTTCAAGAGAGAGTTTTTTGATGAGGATTTTTGGGGATGGAAATAATCGGATGAAAATAGAGGTGGAAAAGCAAACGAATGTTTGCTTGAGATAAAAAGAAGATGAGAAAATAGAATGGTGAGAAGTGAGGTCTGTGTGCTGGAGCAGATAGCGGAAAACATGGATATTATCATTGAGCGGCTGGAACTGGTTTGACAGTTTAGAAAAGTTTTATTTACAAAACGGTTCTTTTGATATACATTTTTTTGTGCCTGGGGTATAATAAAGGTAACAGGAAAGATTGAGTTTTGGTTTGGAAAGAGAGGTGTTTTTATGCTGGCATTAAAATCTGAAGATTTTGAGAAAGAACAGAATGAAGCCAAGTTGGAATTATATTCGCTATTGGGTGAGGGTTATCTTGCAATGAAAGAAAAAAGAGAAAGCAGCATAGATGATGTAGCGAAAAGGATGGAACAGAGGAGATTGCAGAATGGCTAGAATTTTATTTACAGAGCCAGCAGAATATGATTTGATAAAAATAGAAAATTATATTCGGGATACGCTGAAAAATCCTAATGCTGCTATTCAGGTAACAGATGCGATTGTGAAGAAATCCTATTCGCTTCAACATTTTCCCAAAGAGCATAGTATTGTCAAAGATAATTTTTTGGCAGTATTAGGTTTTAGAATGACAAGTTCTGATAACTACAATATTTTTTACATATATGATGACGATGAAGATATTGTGCATATTGTGAGAATTTTGTATAATCGAGCAGACTGGCAGAATATATTACGCTAACAATATTGAAATGTACGGGTGCTACTCATGTAAAAGTGGGCAGCACCTTTTTTTATTGTAAAAAAATAGGGTAGTGCCAAAAGGTATAGATAAATGGGTTTGGAACTTTTTAGCCTAATAAGTGGTAAGTGTGGGCATTTTTAGTCAGTTTTTGGAAGTCCAATGAAGTCTGCCTGTTTTTGGACTGTTTCGGATTAAAAGTTATATTTTTAAATTAATTCGAAAGGGGAAAGACAAGATGAGATTTTATGGATATCACCGTACGAGCACGGAGGAGCAGCATTTAGACCGAGGAATTGCAGAGATTGAAAAGTTTGCCGGAGCAAGAGATATAGAGGTGAAAAAGATTTATACCGATCAGTGCACAGGTAAGAATTTCAACAGACCGGGATACCAGAAGTTAAAAGAGGTGCTGCGAGAAGAGGATGTGCTGATCATTACCGAGATGGACAGGCTCGGGAGAAATAAAGCAGATACCATGAAAGAATTGAGCTGGCTGAAGGAAAATCAGGTGAGAGTGATGGTATTGGAGATCCCGACCACTCTGATGGATTTAGAGCGTATGGATAATGAGCTGGCAAGACTGATGATGGAAACCATGAATAACCTGATGATTGAGATTTATGTGACCATTGCCGAGGGGGAGATGCATAAGAGAGAAAAGCGGCAGAGCGAGGGTTTGGCTGCTCTGCGTGCCAAAGGGGAATGGGATAAGATGGGGAGACCAAGGGTAATGAAGCAGACGGACTTTGATCATCAGTATGAGCGTGTGCGGAGAGGGGAGGTTACCCCATTTCAGCTGATGACCGAGCTGGGAATGAAAAAATCCACCTATTATCATTATAAAAAGATACATGATGAAACTCATCAAAATCAAACTTGTGCTGATGAATCGAAAGCGTTATCATCCTCTTCTAATGAATAACAGGGGGGTGAGAAAGTGGGGAGCAGTTTGGATGAAATATCCGGCAGATTCACAATGGAATTGTTCCGATTGAGGAGCATGATAGAACTGGGAATGGACTCCATGCAGTTTGCGGAGCAGATTCAGGACAAGTATTTGCTGGTATTGGAGCTGACCCAAGAGGGTCTGGACAGGATGGGAGATTTGGTGGAAAAACTGGAAAAAGAGATAGCCGGAATGGAACATGGAGAAGCCGAAGAAACGGAAAAGTAACCGGGGGAGGGACGTTGTTCCTTCCCTTTTCGACATAGGGGAGCAAAGCAGTAACAGGAGATGACCATAATCATAACCAATTACCAAAAAAAAGGACATATCACAATGAATGAAGAGAGCCGGAACTGATGGTGTGGAACCGGAAAAGAAAAAATGCAACAGAGCAAGGAATTTTCTTTCCCTTTTTCCGGCATAGGGGAAAAAAATACAGAACAGGGAATGTGGCATTCCAAGGATAAAAGAAAGAAGCAAAGAAAAAGAGAGTGAAAAAGACCCCTTGGATGGACAGAGGGTGACTGATAGGATAGAGTGCAAGTATGGTGATCTGGGTGCGAGGGGATGGATACCTCTACACGCGCCCGATGGAAGAGGAGCAGAGGGAGGAAAAGAAGCAACCGGAGATGAGTATCCTAATAACCAATTACCAAAAAAAAATGACATATCGGATGGGATGGAGGCTTATGATGGAGGCTTATGATGGAGGGCTTCCCTGATGGATCACCGCTTGATTGAAACGATTAGATACGTAATTGCCATTGAAAGTATCATGATAAAGCGGTACAATGAAAATAAGAGTACCGGAAGAGGGAATGGAGGAGCATATCAATGAAAAAAA
>JAVXIV010000273.1:0-2879 GCA_036785645.1 Hungatella sp. | reverse complement strand
AGTTGTATGATGGAGAATGATGAGGATGGCAATGTCATCGGACACCGCATTGCAGAAACCGTGATCAAGGTAGATCGGAGAATGACTTATACGGCGGTCAATGCCATCGTGACAGATCGGGATCAGGCAGTGATGCAGGAGTACGAAGAACTGGTGCCAATGTTTGATTTGATGAAGGAATTGGCAGATATTTTGCGCGAAAAAAGAAGAAAACGCGGTTCCATTGATTTTGACTTTCCGGAGAGCAAGATCATTTTGGATGATCAGGGAAAAGCGATTGATATCAAGGCATATGAAAGAAATGCAGCTACCAAGATCATCGAAGATTTTATGCTGATGGCCAATGAAACCATTGCAGAAGATTATTTTTGGCAGGAACTGCCGTTTGTTTACCGTACCCATGAGAATCCGGATCCTGAGAAGATGAAGCGTCTGGGAACCTTCATCAACAATTTTGGTTATACGATTCGAACACAGAATGGAGAAGTTCATCCCAAAGAACTTCAGAAACTTTTGAGAAAGATCGAAGATACACCGGAGGAAGCCTTGATCAGCCGGCTGACCCTGCGCTCCATGAAACAGGCGAAGTATACTACGGTTTGTACCGGGCATTTCGGCTTGGCGGCGGCATACTATACTCATTTTACATCACCGATTCGAAGATATCCGGATCTGCAGATTCATCGAATTATCAAGGAAAATCTGCGCGGAGGTTTGAGTGAAAAACGAATTGCCCACTATGAGAAGATTCTTTTGCCGGTTACGGTGCAGTGCTCTTCTATGGAACGGCGAGCCGATGAAGCAGAGCGTGAGACAGATAAACTAAAGAAATGCGAATATATGTCCAAACGAATTGGTCAGGAGTTTGAAGGTGTCATCTCCGGTGTGACCAACTGGGGACTTTATGTGGAATTGCCCAATACCGTGGAGGGACTGATTCATATCAATGAATTGCGCGGTGACTACTATGTATTTGATGAAGACCGTATGGAACTGGTTGGTGAATCCACCAAAATCACCTATAAACTAGGTCAGAAGATCTGGGTTCAAGTGACTGCAACCGATCAGATGGCCAAAACAATCGACTTTATTCCGGTTCCAAAAATGACAGAGGAATAAAAGGAATGACAGGGGAGGTTTGCATGGGAAAGGAAAGTTTTAAATTAATCGCCAACAATAAAAAAGCTTATCATGAATATTTTATCGATGAGAAATTTGAGACGGGAATTGAATTGACCGGCACGGAAGTAAAATCCATCCGCATGGGGAAATGCAGTATCAAGGAAGCCTTTGTACGCATTCAGAACGGAGAAATAGCAGTTTATGGTATGAATGTGAGCCCTTATGAAAAAGGCAATATATTTAACAAAGATCCGCTTCGAATTCGTAAACTTCTGATGCACAAAGCGGAAATTCGCAAGTTGGCTGCACAGATGGCGGAAAAAGGATTTACGCTGGTGCCTCTTCAGGTTTATTTTAAAGGCAGCCTGGTGAAAGTGGAGATCGGTCTCGCCAGAGGCAAGAAGCTCTATGACAAGCGAGAGGACATTGCCAAGAAAGACCAAAAACGGGAAGTAGAACGTGAATTCAAACAATCATTTCGTTAGGAACATGTCACCGGATGCTTTTTGCAGCCGGTGACATTTGGCAGGGAGGAATACCAATGATCACTGATTTAACGGTGGAGCATCCGAAGAAGATCCTAGGACCTTTTTTTCTGCCGATGCTTTTTAGTGTTATGTTTCAACAGATTTACAATATTGCCGACAGCATCATCGCCGGAAGGTTTGCCGGAGAAGATGCGTTGGCAGCGGTAGGAGCTTCTTATCCGATTACCGTGATCTTCATGGCATTTGCAGTGGGAAGCAATCTGGGTGCTTCTGTGGTGGTATCCAGACTGTTTGGTGCCAAGAAAACGGGAAAGATGAAGTCTGCAATTACGACGGCATTTCTTGCCTGTGCGGTATTGAGCGTAATCCTGACCATATCCGGTTATTTCTATTGTGGAACGGTGATGAGAATGATTCATACACCGGAGAATATTTTTACAGATGGAGTACTATACTTAAAAATATATATTTATGGATTGACATTTTTATTTTTATATAATGTTTGTACCGGTATCTTTACCGCGTTGGGTGATTCCAGGACCCCGCTCTATTTTCTCATAGGTTCTTCGATTGCCAATATTGTATTGGATTATTGGTTTGTGGCGGGACTACATTGGGGTGTGGCCGGTGTCGCTTGGGCAACATTTCTGGCACAGGGAGTTTCCGCCATTTTGGCACTGATTACGCTGGCCGTGCGCCTTAAAAAAATCCCGGGAGAGAAAAACTTGCCGCTTCTGGATACCGATATTTTAAGACAGATTGCCGCTATTGCCATTCCCAGTATCATGCAGCAAAGTGTACTCTCTGTGGGAAATTTATTTGTACAGGATATGGTCAATCAATATGGATCGTCTACCATTGCCGGTTACTCTGCAGCCATTAAACTGAATACTTTTGCGATTAATGCATTTATGGCGCTGGGCGGCTGTCTTTCCAGTTATACGGCACAAAATCTGGGGGCAGGTAAGAAGGAGCGCATTCCACTCGGGTTTCACACCGGGATTAAACTCTCTGTGTATGTGGCAATTCCATTTTTCTGCCTATATTTTTTCTTTGGAAGGCAGATGATGGGGATGTTTTTGAATCGGGACAGCAGCGAGGCGATTGAATCCGGGATGCTGTTTTTACGCATTGTAGCACCTTTTTATTTTATGATTGCCATCAAATTGATGATCGATGGCATCATTCGCGGTTCCGGTGCCATGGCTTATTTCGTCATGGCGACAATTCCGGATCTGATTTTGCGCATTATCGTTGCAAATTGGTTGA
>JAVXIV010000272.1:0-2886 GCA_036785645.1 Hungatella sp. | reverse complement strand
GGAGAAACCGGCGCAGAAGAATTACTTAAGCAAGGTGTAACGGCAATTTTTGCTGCCAATGATCTCATGGCTTATGGAGTTTATTCATATGCAGGACGTAAAGGTCTGGTAATACCGGATGATCTTTCTGTGATTGGTTATGATAATACCGAGCTTTGTGATTTTTTACCGGTACCTCTGACGAGCATTGATCAGAATATAGAAAATTTGGCAAGCAAGTCCGTTGAAGTGATGACCAGACAGATTATGAAATCTGAGCAGCAATCACCGGTTAGAAATTATTACTTTTCGCCTATAGTTGTGGAGCGAAGTTCTGTAAAATATTTTTTAGAATAAATAGAGTACTGTTTTTCTACTATGAAAAGCAGTACTCTATTTATTTACCAAAAATTATCGCAAAATTATTGTAAAATAAGTGATTTCTTCTTGAAAATTAATAGCTAAAATGTTATAATTTATCAAAGTTGATAATATTTATCAAATGTTTATCAAAAGTAAAGAAAGAAGGGAAGATATTATGTCTGTAAAAAAAATTATTCTTGATTGTGATCCGGGAATGGATGATTCTATGGCAATTGTGATGGCCTGTAAATCGAAAGTGCTGGATGTCAAGGCAATCACTACCGTCAATGGGAACTATCCCGTTGAAATCACTAGTATTAATGCTTTAAAAACCATGGAGATGTTAGGACGCACCGACATTCCGGTTGCCAAAGGAATGTCGGCACCGATGGTACGTACGACACCTAAGGATCCTTTTTCACATGGAAAAGATGGGCAGGCAGAGAATTTTCTACCGAATCCGCAAATACCTTTATGCAAAAAACATGCAGTGGATCTGATCATTGATTTAATCAAAGAAAATCCTGATGAAATCTATATTTTGGCAACAGGACCTATGAGTAATATTGCAATGGCGATGGTTAAAGCACCGGAAATTAAATCGATGATTGCCGGAATTTATGCAATCTCCGGTGCATTTGGTTTAAATAAATATGCATTTACCAATGCAACCGGCGATACTCCGCAAAGTGAGTGGAATGTTTTTGTAGATCCGGAAGCCGCCAATATCGTATATCATTCAGGTGTGAAATTAGTGGCACTGGGATTGGATGTAGCCACTCATTTTGATGTAAATTTAACAGAACAAGATATCAAAAATCTGGAAGATAGCAATAAGCAAGAAGCGAAATTTTTATTGCAAGCAATTCGATTTGTGAATTCCAGAGGATTTGAGGCATATTGTACAGTGATCGATTGTATGGCAGTCGGATTTGCCATTGATTCCAGTTTGGTGGAAACTTTTGAAGGAAGGGTTGGAATTGAAACAAAAGGAGAATTGAGCCTTGGAATGACCATATTAGATAGTAGACATCATCATGTATGGGAAAATCTACCTATGATTGAAATCGGAAGAACTGCAGATCATGAGAGATTTTTGAAACTTTTGATGGAACTTGTATTGCAATAGTGGAGGGATGAAACCATGTTTAAAAAAGAAAAAATATATATTGCAGGACCGGAATGCTTTTATGATGGTGGATTTGATATCTTGAATTCTATGAAGCAAAAAGCAGAGATCCATGGTTTTGGAGTTACCTTGCCCAATAATCACCCATTGGATATGGAGAATGAAGATTTGCAAAAGAGAGCCGATAGTATTTTTGCAGACCTAGCAATCGATATGTGTGAATCTACCGTTATTATTGCAGACTTGGAAGCTTATCGCGGTTCAGAGGCAGATAGTGGGACAATCTATGAGATTGGTATGGCATATGCAAGAGGAATTCGATGTTACGGTTATACAAGGGATAAGAGACTTCTGGCTTGGAAAGATCAAAAATATACAATGAGAGATGGGAAAGTATATGATGAACATGGGAAAATGGCACCCTATAAAGACCTGCCATTTTCACCAACAATTATTGGATCTACCAAAATCATCGAAGGTGATTTTGATGATTGCCTTAAGATGCTGATAACAGATATTGAAGAGGAATATAAGTCGAAAGCACAGCTTGGAAGGAAAGAGGATGTTGCACCACAACTTCCTAAGACGCATCGGGAGCGTCCTCTTGCTTATTTATCGGGACCTGAACGTTATGACGAAAATGCAGTTGCCAAATACAGTGTTATGAAAGCAATTTGTAATCGTCATGGAATAGACGCAGTGGCTCCAATTGATTGGGCATCCGGAGTGACAAAAATCACAACCGAAGAACCTTATACGGTGGCAGCGAATCTCTTAGATAATTATCAAAAACAGGTGCGAAACTGCGACATCATTATCGCTAATTTAAATGATTACAGAGGTTATGAATGTAGTAATGATACAGGCTTTGAATGTGGAATGGCATTTCAATTGGGGAAAATCTTATATGGATATATGGATGATACAAGACCAATGAAAAAACGAATACCACACCTTGGCGAAGAATATGGATTCCGAGATATGACCGGTGCCAATGTGGAAAATTTTAATTATCCATTGAATTTGATGTTTAGCTGTTCGATGAAGATTTTTGAAGGAAAGTTTGAACAGATTATAGAAGGAATTCAAAAAGACCTGTATAAGGGACGCTAACATCCATACTATCTGGAATCATAGATGTTTTTGTACGATATGTTAGATTTGAGTAAAAAAGAATGAAAATGTTGGTAAAATTGTAAATAAGTATTGATATTTTTGAGAAGCTGTAGTATTATATTCTTAGATATGTATTAGTGTTAATACATTAATGCATATGTGAAATAAGCAGCACACATTACTACTCATAACAATCATATAATCGGGAGGAAAAAACGAATGAAAAAAAGAATCTTTGCAGTGCTCTTAGCAGCAAGTATGATGGCATCACTCACGGCTTGCGGTGGAAAAGAAGTAAC
>JAVXIV010000271.1:0-2893 GCA_036785645.1 Hungatella sp. | reverse complement strand
CCTCCTTGCAGCTGCATGGCCAGTTTCCTGCCTTTGCTCTCATCCACCGCCTCCAGCTTCTCGGCAAATTCCTGCGGCACTTCCCTGCGTTTCACAAAACCTTTCATCAGTTCTCCCACGATGTGTTCTGCATCGGCACAGCTTCCGCCATTGCCGGCAATCAGAAGTTTCCCGCCGTGTGCATAAGCGTCCACCAAGATCTGATACGCTTCCATAATCTGAGGCCGCATTCCGCTCAGCTTCGGATAACGTTCCACCAATTCATCGAGATAAGCCATCGGATTTCTCTCTGCCTTCTCTTTGCATAATAATTCGGGCTGCGCCCATAAGATCTTCCGCGTAAAATTCATAAATCCATTCCTCCTTATTGTCTGCCTGTTGTCTGTGAATGGAAGCACCATAGCCGGTTCCCACCAAAATCCCCGTAACTCCATAACGGTTTCCGGCTTCGATATCCAACAGCTTATCTCCTATCATGTAAGACCTTGCCTTGTCCACTTCATAGAACTCTTCTGCCATCTGAAACATGCCGATTCCCGGTTTACGGCAGGTGCATTCTGTCTTATATTCCCCAATTCCGTGTTCAGGATGATGGGGGCAATAAAAAAAGTGATCAATCCATGCACCTTCCTTTTGAAGCTGCTCATTCAAATATGCGTGCAGACGCTCTACATCGGCGCAGGAATAGTAGCCCCTGGCCACACCTGCCTGATTGGTCACAACCACCACTTTATAACCCGCATCACGAAATGCTTTCATCGCCCGGGGTACTCCCGGCAGAATCTGCAAATCTTCCGGTTGATAAAGATAATGAACCTCTTCATTGATGGTACCATCCCGGTCTAAAAAAACGATCTTATCCATGAAACTCCTCTTATCTAAAATTGAAATTCATATGGTTTATCCGGCATTTGAACTCGAACGGTATCATAGGTCCAACGATCCTCATCTGCAATCCAAGCCTGTGCGCCGCGCAGTTCAAAGTTCCAATCGGAAAGCTGCCCCCCCACCTCTTCCATGCGAGCTGCCACGCGATGCTTGACATTATAAGGGCAGTACATCAGCAGATATCCACCACCGCCGGCGCCTAACAGTTTGCCGCCCAGCGCACCTGCTTTCACTGCTTCTTCATACAATTCATCAATTTGCGGATTGGTGATCTTGTTACTCATCCTCTTTTTACTTTGCCAGCCATAATCCAACAGTTTTCCAAAGCTGTGCAGATTGCCTTTCAGCAATTCATCTTTCATGGCATAAGCTAAAGCTTTCACCTCGCACATCGCATCAAACGCATCTTTTTTCTCATAATTACTTACTTGATCTTTGATGATATTCGCCGATACGTGGATATTGCCGGTATAACACAGAAGCAGATTATACTGCAGTTCATGGATTACATCCTTTTTAATACGCAGCGGATTAACTACCACATTATTTCTGCCATGAAATTCTATAAAGTTAAAGCCACCAAAGGTTGCCGCATATTGATCCTGATAGCCGCCGTCGATCTTCAAATCTTCTCGTTCTACCTGATAGGCCAAATCTGCCAGAGCATAGGCATCCATCTCGATCCCCTTCCAGCGAGCCATAGCAATCAAAAGTGCCACCATCACCGATGAGGACGTCCCCAGTCCGGAACCCGGAGGCGCATCACATTGCAGATAAACCTCACATCCCTGCTTGATCTCCATCGCCTTGAGTGCTGCCGTAACCAAATCTAAGCGTCCATCATAGACATAGTTTTCCTTGGTATTATACTTCACCGTCATATCAAAATCCAGTGAGTGCACGATGATCTGATCATCTCCCCGCGGAACAATGGAACAATATGCATATTTATTAATCGTGCTTCCGATGATGGCTCCCCCCTGCTCCAAGCAAAAAGGTGCTACATCTGTTCCGCCGCCACCAAAACTAACCCGCAAAGGTGCTCTGCCTCGAATTACCATACGACCACCCCTCCCCTCACATCTTCCATAAACCGATAATAATCGGTCGGTATTCCAATATCGATAAAATAGCCGTCATTGACAATTCCTCCAAGTCTGCGCCCCTCTTTCAGCCATTTGGGGATCATATCCTGTTCCAAGGACACCTTCCCGTCGGGAATCTCTCCGATCAGCTCTTGGGATAACAGGTAGATACCGCCATTGATGGTTCCGGGTTTCGCTTCTTGAATTTTCTCATTAAATCCGGTCAGCACATGATCTTCCAAAGTTGCCGCGCCATAGCGGGATACATCGGAAACCTCTCGCAACACCAATGCCATATCCAGTTTTTTCTCTTCCATCACCGTCTCCAAACGTCGATAGTCAATCTGATAAAAAGTATCCGCATTGAGTACAAAAATAGTGTCTTGCTTCATAAAACGCGCTGCATTTTTTATGGCTCCCGCAGTTCCCAGCAGGGTTTCTTCATATGCATACTCTGCCGTGATTCCAAACCCGGATCCATCACCGAAATATTCTTCTACCATAGAACCTTTATATCCAACCGCAAATATAATCTCCATAATTCCATGCCGCGCCAGTTCATGAAGCACATATTCCATAAATGGTTTTTCTTCGATGAGCGCCATCGGCTTGGGTCTGTCCTTCACAACGCTTTGCAATCTGGTTCCCAATCCACCTGCCAGTAAAATTGCCTGCATTTCTTTTCCTCCGTTCCAAAATCGACATATTCAAAAAATAGTATACCATTCTTCGTTATTGGTTACCACAAAAATACTCGATTTTAAATTTTTATTAAGAATTGAACATAAACTTTGCTTTATTTATAAGGGGATATGTTTTATTTTGATATGTAATATCCTTCATATCCGCTTCCTCGTTCTTTCATTATACTTTGTTTTCCATCAAAAGTGCAAGGAAAAGCAAGCCCATACAACACATCA
>JAVXIV010000270.1:0-2906 GCA_036785645.1 Hungatella sp. | reverse complement strand
CGCAGCCAGACAAATTATTTTAAATGGAATCCGTGCGAGCCGTTTAGAAAAAAACGCTTGAATATTTTAATAAGATAGTATAGAATGTAAAGAAATGTATAAAATATAAGGAGGTATTTATCATGGCACATGTTATTACTGATAGTTGTGTAAGTTGTGGATCTTGCGAAAGTGAGTGTCCGGTTAGCGCTATTTCTGAAGGAGATGGCAAATATGTAATTGATGCTGATGCTTGTATTGACTGTGGTGCTTGCGCATCTACTTGCCCAATAGGCGCAATCGAAGGTTAAGGTATCTACATAAATGCCTCTTCCAAACGGAAGAGGCATTTGTTTTTTATAAAGGAGGCTGCTATGAAGAAATTAATGATTGGTTTAACACCCTCTCACAATCAGGAGACGGATGAGATACGGATGGGTCCCACCTACCTGCATGCGATTGCCAAGGCCGGTGCCATCCCCGTTCTGCTGCCATTAGAGGCTGCAAAGGAGGACTTAGTACAGTTGGTCGATACCTTCGATGGATTTATATTCACCGGAGGACCGGATATTCATCCGTTTTATTTTGGAGAAGAGACACAGGGCTCCTGCGGCAATGCCTCCGAAGCGCGCGATACACTGGAATTAGCACTGCTTCCCCTCGTCATGGCTGCCGGAAAACCGATTCTCGGAATCTGCCGTGGTTTACAGCTGATCAATGTCGCTTTGGGCGGTACGCTCTATCAGGATCTTCCCAGTCAGTTTAAAGAGGATGTTCCGACTGCGCACACCCAGCCTTTCGCCTACACGCTTCCGGCTCACCACGTCACTGTCGCAGAAGGGACTCTGCTCGCCGGGATTGCAGCCGCATCCGAAATTTCCGTCAACAGTATCCACCATCAGGCCATCAAGGATTTGGCACCCGGTCTGACTGCCAGCGGATACGCGCCCAACGGATTGATTGAAGCCGCTGAGAAATCGGATTATCCCTACCTCTTAGGGGTGCAGTGGCATCCGGAATATTTGCGTGATAAGGATGCCTGTTCCGCACGATTATTTCAGTCTTTTCTGGATCACTGTGCCGCAGCCCGTTCCGTATTACAGTAACTTTTTTCCGGATCGTCCAAACTTTTTCTTTTTAAAGAACGGCAGTTTTGTTGCGGCAGCTTCTGCCCGCCCTTTGCCGTTCTTCTGATAGCTACGAAGCGTCTCATCCAATTGCTTGAATCGTTCTTCTTCCTTCTCATCATTGATACGCATCAAGCCTTCCAATTCCTTCATGACCTTCTCGGTCACCTGTTCACCTACTCCTAAACTCAAGTTCTCCTGATTGGCTTCCAAGGCTTGTCCAATCACATGATTCATAATCTGCTGAAATTGCTGCAATTTCTCGGTACTGATGGGTGTCACAACCGCTCTGTCTTGCACCTTAGTTAAACCGGTTTCTATGGCGGTACTTTCTTCCGCGGCATGATCTTTCCAGGTCGCCGTCATGTCTTCCTCCATAATATCCGTAATCACGATATTTTCCATAGCACCCGTCATTTTATTTAATACACTCTTAATCGCCTTTAACTGATATCCTTTTTCCTTCAAATCTTTAATTTGACGAAATAAACGAATATGTACCTCTGTATAATAGCGATGTCCCAAGTCATTTCTGGGAATGTCTAAAGCCAACTCGTCCTCCCAGTATCGCAGCACATGTGATTCCACATCCACTTTTTTAGATGCATCCGATATTAGATAATGTATTTCAGCCATTGCTCTATCCTCTCCTTTAATTCCGCATAGTATTCTGTAACCTATTTATATCATATGCGAACCGGATGAGAATTATGATGAAGGTTTTCTATTTTAATAAGTTTTTTCAGATTTCATTCTGAGGCATGCCTTCCAGATACTTTTTAACATTGTCGAACACAATCATGGCTCTCTTCCACAATGCCTCTTGCGTTGCAAATGCGACATGCGGTGTCATCAGGGTGTGCGGTGCCAAAAGAAGCGGATGATCCGATGCAATCGGCGGCTCACTCTCAAACACATCAATTCCGGCTCCCGCAATCTGTCCATCGCACAAGGCTTTCGCCAATGCTTCGCTATCCACAACCGGACCTCTTGCGGTATTAATCAAAATAGCTGTTTTCTTCATACGTGCTATTTTCTCTGCATTGATCAAACCTCTCGTCTCTGCATTCAGCGGCACATGAAGGGAGATGATATCGCAAGCTGCCAATAAGGTATCCAAATCTACATAGGTAATGCCGGGAATCTCTTTCTTGGTTCGGCTGTATGCGTACACCTCGCAGCCAAATGCCTGTGCGATTTTTGCGGTGCGCAAACCAATTGCCCCGGTTCCTATCACGCCGAATTTTTTACCTTCCAGTTCAAAACCAACCAGTCCGTCTTTGGTACCGCCCTTGCGCACGGCTTGATCGCATGGAAGTAGATTACGATAAAGTCCCACAATCATACCAAACACCAAATCCGCCACGGCCACAGTTGAATATCCGGCACAATTACATACCATCACGCCTTTCTCTCTGCACGCATCCAATGCCACGTGATCCACTCCCGTAAAGGCAACGGATAATAATTTCAGTTTTTCAAAGCCGCGAATCACTTCTGCTTGCAGCGGCAGGTTCGCTTCTACAATGATATCTGCATCTTTTCCACGCGCAATCAAGCTCTCCGTATCGGTAACCTTGGTCTCATAAGAAACGATCTCAACCTGATCCCCCAATGCCTCGGCTGCCATGGAAAGCAAACGTTCCGGTTCCACTCCTAATGGTTCAATGATGACTAGCTTCATATTGTCTCCTCCTAATGTACCTCGAATATCTTTCATAGTTCACGTAGCATTTGCTGCATACAAATCCAATAATTACGCATTTCTGTCGATATTGCATCTCGTATCTTATCGCGGCA
>JAVXIV010000269.1:0-2910 GCA_036785645.1 Hungatella sp. | reverse complement strand
CAGGGGGGTATGTAGTGAATGCCTCCTCAGAAAAGGGGCGTCTGGCAGTCAATGGAATGAGCAATCACGACCGTGGCGGAATCAATGCTAACAGTGCTCTGATTGTCACCGTGACACCGGAGGATTTTTCCGGATCCTCACCTCTTGCCGGAGTGGAATATCAAAGGAAACTGGAGGCACTGGCCTACGAATATGGCGGCGGCAATATCCCGGTTCAACTCTATGGCGATTTTAAAGTTGGAAAACAGTCTACTGCCTTTGGTGAAATACAGCCTGAATTCAAGGGTGGATTTCAGTTTGCCAATTTGAGTACGATGCTGCCATCCTATCTTACCGAAGCTCTGATTGAGGGAATGGACAGTTTTGAACACAGCATACCGGGATTTGCCAGACAGGATAGTATTTTGGCCGGGATTGAGAGCCGTACCTCTTCTCCGGTTCGGATTGAACGGAATGATGCCTTTGAGAGTGCTCAAAAAGGCTTGTTCCCATGTGGAGAAGGAGCCGGTTATGCAGGTGGAATTACCTCGGCAGCGATGGACGGAATAAAAGTGGCAGAAGAGATCGGGAGAAGGTATCTTTCCTTCCGCTAAAATTGACGAATTTTTCAAAATGGTGTAAACTAGGACAGATAAGAAGGATCATTTGGAGGGATTATGGATATTTCAGAGAGAAAAAAACTAAATGATAAAAAACGCATTGTGATTAAAATCGGTTCTTCTTCTTTGACCCATGCGGCATCCGGAGATATCAACCTGATGAAGGTGGAGAAGCTGGTTCGTGCTATTTGCGATTTAAGAGGAGCAGGCAAAGAGATTGTCCTAGTATCTTCCGGAGCGATCGCAGCCGGAAGACAGGCACTACATCATCCGATGCGTCCCACTACCTTGGCGGAGAAACAAGCCTTTGCGGCCGTTGGTCAAGCGAGACTCATGATGGTATATCAGAAGCTTTTTGCCGAATACAATCAGATTGCAGCCCAGATTCTGATGACCAAGGATACCATGACCAACGATATTTCCCGTTCCAATGCGCAGAATACATTTGATGAACTTTTAAAACTCGGGGTGGTTCCGGTTGTCAATGAAAATGATACGGTATCCACCTCTGAGATTCCTATGGTTGACAATTTTGGAGATAATGATCGTTTATCGGCCATTGTGTCTGCGCTCATCGGAGCAGATCTTCTGATTCTGCTGTCCGATATTGATGGTTTGTATTCTGATGATCCCCATAGAAATCAGGATGCATCTTTGATTCCGCTGGTTTTGGAGATTACTCCACAGCTTTTATCGATGGGCAAGGCAACCTCCGGCAGCGATGTGGGAACCGGAGGTATGGCAGCCAAGTTGGCTGCAGCTCAAATCGCAACGGATAGCGGTGCGGATATGGTGATTGCAAGCGGAGATCATGTCGAGATTATTGATCAAATTCTACGCGGAGAAGATTGTGGAACTCTTTTTGCGGCACATCACAATTTGGATTTTGATCTTATGGATTATATCAATTACGAATATGAGGGGGAATCAAAATGAACGAGGAACAAATTGGACGAATCAATGAATTGTACCGAAAATCAAAATCCGAAGAAGGATTGACTGCCGAAGAAAAGGAAGAACAAACCCTTCTGCGAAAGGAATATATCGAAGCAATTCATCACAATATGCGAGCTTCTCTAGATCACGTTTCTATTCAGGAAGAGGATGGGAGTATTACCGATCTGGGTGAGAAATTCGGCAGTAAAAAAGAAGTATAGGTGAGGTGACCAAATGACGCTGACAGAGATTGGATTCCATGCAAAAGAGGTATCCACACTACTAAATACTTTGGGAAGTCTGCAGAAAAATCAGGGACTTCGTGCAGCGGCAAAATCGCTGCTGGACGGGCGGGAGGAGATCCTCGCAGCCAACCAAACAGACGTAAAAAAAGCGGTGGCATCCGGTATGAATCCCGGATTGGTGGATCGTTTGGAATTATCCGATTCCAGAATTCAGGCGATGGCAGATGGACTGCTTCAAGTTGCGGATCTAGAGGATCCGGTAGGCGAGGTGATCTCGATGAAGCCGCGTCCCAATGGATTGCTCATTGGGCAGAAACGAGTACCGCTTGGAGTAGTCGGACTGATTTACGAAGCCCGTCCCAACGTGACTGCAGATGCATTTGGTCTGTGCTTTAAGACCGGAAATGCAGTGATTTTAAAGGGCGGAAGCGATGCACTGGAATCCAATCGGGCGATTGTACACCGCATTCAGATAGGACTGCAGGCGGTAGGTCTTCCTATGGGCGCCGTGCAACTCCTAGAGACCTCGGATCGGAAGACAACCGAAGAATTTATGCGGATGAATCAATATGTGGATGTTTTGATTCCTCGCGGAGGGGCAGGTCTGATCAAATCGGTGGTAGAAAACAGTACCATTCCCGTGATTGAAACCGGTACCGGAAATTGTCATATCTATGTAGACGAATCTGCGGATTTTACTATGGCTCTGGATATTATCTTCAATGCTAAAACGCAGCGGATCGGAGTCTGTAATGCCTGTGAATCGCTCGTGGTACACCGTGCTATTGCAAAAACCTTTCTGCCCCGTTTAAAAGAACGTCTGGACGAAAAGCAAGTAGAAATTCGAGCGGATGAGGCAGCCTGTGCGATGATGCCCTCCTTTTTGCCGGCCGCAGAGTCTGACTGGGGAATGGAATACCTGGATTATATTTTATCGGTGAAACTGGTAGATTCCCCGGAAGAAGCCATTGCCCATATCAATCGTTATAATACCGGTCATTCCGAGTCAATTATTACATCTGATTATGAACATGCCAATCGCTTCTTAAAAGAAATCGATGCGGCAGTCGTGTATGTCAATGCGTCCACTCGTTTTACGGATGGATTTGAATTTGGATTCGGTGCTGAGA
>JAVXIV010000268.1:0-2922 GCA_036785645.1 Hungatella sp. | reverse complement strand
CCAAAACCGATTTCTTGGCAATTTCGTTGTGCTTCCCCTGTTTCCGCAAATTGATACAGGGGATGAAGTTCAATGTCACCATGACTGTAATCACCTACCTCTACGATTTGTAATACTCTTCTGCTTTTATCCCGCAATCTGCCTAAATGAATCATGATATCCAATGCCGAGGCGATCTGGCTTCGAATCGCGGCAAGCGGCAAATCTGCCCCCATCAAAACCATCGTTTCCAGTCTGGCCAGCATATCCTTGGGATTGTTCCCATGACCGCTGCTTAGTCCCCCATCATGACCGGTATTATAGGCATTGAGAAGTTCCAAGGCCTCCTTTCCACGCACTTCTCCCACAATAATCCGATCCGGATTCATCCGCAGCGATGCCCGGATCAGCTCTCCGATTCCGATGGCACCTTCCCCCTCTGCATTGGCATTACGGGTTTCTAAGCGCACCAGATTCTGCACCTGCTGAATCTGAAGTTCTGCAGAATCTTCAATTGTAATGACGCGTTCTTCTTTGGGGATGTACGCAGACAATGCGTTTAAGAATGTGGTTTTACCGGAATTGGTTCCCCCACTGATGAAAATATTGTATCCGGCTCGCACCAGATGTTTCAGTAGATCGGCGGCATCTTCACTGACCGCCCCAAGTTCCAATAACGTCTCCATCGTAATCACCCGCGGAAACTTGCGGATCGTCACAGTCGGACCATCTAATGCAATCGGAGGAAGCACGACGTGCACACGCGATCCATCCGACATTCTGGCATCTGCAATCGGTGTGGATACATTGACCAAACGATTCACCCGGCTAACGATCTGCTGAATCATATCTTCCAACTGTTCCTCGGTTTCAAACGCATAATCCCACCGTTTTACCCGCCCATTTTCCTCCACAAAGATATGGGTGGAACCATTGATCATGACCTCGGTAATCGCCGGATTATCCATCGCTTTTTGCAGCACATCCAAGCGTCGAAAGGAGTTAAATAATCCTTCCCGCAATTGAATTTTTTCTCTCAATGGCAGGTAGCTGCTCTGCCCCATCTCTAAGATACCCCGATCGATCATCTCGTACAGGGCTTCATCGCTCACCTCCTTTTTTTCATTGAGCTCTTCGCGGATCTGATCGCGCAGCTGATCCTGCATCCCCCTATTGACTCCTTCGTTTTCCATATCCTTGTCCCTACTTTCCCCTCAAAAGCTGTCTCACATAATCTCCCAGTTCCCCCCACATCAATTGCTCGATATAGCCGTCTCTCCTTCCAAAGCTGCTGTGATAAGGCAGTTTCAATTTACGGATGCGATCCTGTAGAAATGATTTCCCCGCTACCTCCAGATAGGAGTCAAATTCTTCCAGTTTTGCCACGGAAACGCAGTCCTCCTTCACCGGCATATAGATGATGTCACAGACTTCTATGATCGGTATCGCCTGCCGACCCAAATTACCCACATCTACAATAATCGCCTCATAACCACTCTCACGCGCCAGCTTCCTCAACAGCTCTGCGATCTCTTCCCCGGTACCCTGCCCCAAATCTTCCGGATACTTCACCGGTGGAATATAATCCAGATTCCCCCAGGTATAGATCATGGAGCTAAGCCTAGTAAAGCTGCAGTCGCCTTGACGGTAGAAGTAAAACAGATCCGACAAATCACCCTGACAATCTGCATGAATCAATTCGGAGAATCCCGAAAATTCTTCCAAGCTGATAAAAAGTACCTTACCGTCCTTCGCCATCTGCGCCCCCAGAGTCAGGGCAAAGGAGGTCTTCAAACAGCGTCCCAAACAGGAATACACTCCCAGAATCTTCGACTTAGCTCCCATCGGCATATAAGCATCTTCTACGGTCTGTTGACAATAATAGGCCAGAACTTCGCGGATAATACTGTCTGTCGCCTGATATTTATAGACACTTTGATAAGTATCCGGAAGCGGCACCACCTCTCCATCTGCCAACGTCACCACCCTGCCCGCACCAAGGGTCTGTACCATCTGTGCCGGAACTGCCGCACTGATCAGCAAAAGTTCAATCGGATGTGCCTTTGCATATTCTTTCAGTTTCTCAATCGTCGAAAATGCCACTGCCGTAAACGGAACCTTTTCTTTCTGATTCGCAAAATCGGCGAATCGTTCTGCATAATCGGGTTCTACATCATAAACTGCCATCACTCGTTCCATCACTTTTTCCTTTCATCTTTAGTTTTTGATCCATATCGTGTAAAACAGCGTACCCAAAAACAAGCAAAGTCCCATGGGGATCGTATGCTCATAGCCATCTCGTCCCGGATTATGATATGGTGTGACTTCTTTGGTAAGGATTAACCGCTTGCAATAAGCGTATAGATACTGCAGGCGCCGGAGCAGACTTTTTTGAACCAGCAATTTGGTCAGAGACAGGATCGCCCCCACGAGGAAGCCATACAGGATCGCGATACCTCCGTATGACAATCCCAGATAACCACAGATCAAAGCCATCAGTTTGATATCTCCGGCCCCGATCATCCTGCAATAGAAGAGTGGAAAAAATACCATGACTACCAGAAAACAGCGTACAAAAAACCAGATAACCGGCCACCAGTCCTTTGTTTCTGCGGCTTCGAGCCACCACATGAGACCTGCGCCCAACAAAACTCCGCTTAGAATCCACCAATTTGGAATCTTGTGATATCTCACGTCATACATCGCCCCCCCTGCCAAAAGTCCTAAAATCAGTGTAACTTTAAAAAGAATCTCCCCCACCTCTCTCTCAAAAAACGCTCCTAGCCTCTTAATGGAATATATGCCCGAAATGGGCGGTAACATGACTGCACTTACGAAAGAAGTGCTTGAATGTTTCTACATTATGCACATATTTTTGTCAAATGTCAAGTGATTTTTGAAATTATTGTCGAAAAACAACGCTTTTATTCGGTCGCTACTCAT
>JAVXIV010000267.1:0-2946 GCA_036785645.1 Hungatella sp. | reverse complement strand
CTTTCTTATCCGGATCTTCCCATGCTTTCTTGGAAATATAGTAACCCATGGATAATCCGCCGATCATATCGGTTGCTTTGCGTTCTCCCTGGCCGGGTACATAAGTAACGGTAATTTTATCTAATTTAGCAGTATCCAATGTAGCCGGATCATTCGGATCAGACTGGCAGGCACCTGCAATGCCTCCGACCTTCCAAGATCCATCAATCAAAAAGGCTGCTTTTCCTTCCATAAACATCAAGAAGGTATCATCATCGGTTGCAGACAAGGTATTTTTGGGGAAATAACCTTTTTCATACAGTGCCTTCATATCTTCCAGTCCTGCTACCCAAGATTGACCCAGCGCATCCTCTGCGGTTTCCGGTACGGTGCAATGATTAGCCGGTGTACCATGGTTGAAGATCGTGAATTCCCACCAATAATGTGGAATGTTGCCCAAAGCGGCTGCAATCGGACTATAGCCTGCTGTTTTAATCTTTTCACAGTCTGCAAGGAACTGATCCCAAGTGTAATCGGTGCCCGGAACCTCGACTCCCGCTGCTTTTAATACTTCGGTATTGACAAACATGCCTTCCCAGAATCCATTGACCGGAACTGCATATTTTACACCATCCACCAAAGATGGAGCAATCAGATCGTCATTCATGTTGGAAGCAAACTCCGGATATTCTTTGCGAATCTCATCAATCGAAACTACTTTTCCGGCTTCTACAAAAGAATTGGAATCTGCTCCGTTAAAATAGAACAGTACGTCCGGTTCGGAACCCATCTGGAAATCACTGGTTACACGTGCTTTAAAAGTCTCGTCTGAGGTTGCTGAGGAATCGTTGACGGTGTTGCCTGTTTTGGCTTCCCATTCTTTTACGGCACTTTGATAATTTTTGGCATTGCCGTCTTCCCCTGCAAAGGTGGTTGTCACATTCAGTGCAACACTCTTACCCTCCGGAGCTTTTGCAGTCTCTCCTGCCGTCGTCTCGGTCTTGCTCTCCGCCTTGGTTTCGGCGGCCGCTGCTGTGGTAGCCGAAGCTGCCGGTTTGGATGAACATCCTGCAAGAGCACCACATACCATCGTTCCTGCCAATAACATTGCTATTGATTTTTTCATATTGTTACCTCCTGATTATTTGTATATCAGTTGTATTTCTACAATCTGTATATCTCATGTACCTATTATCTTCCTTTCAGGAGTAAATTTGAATAACTGGTTCTGTTGTTTGTTGTATTTTCTTGTTCATTTTCCCATTTTATGGAATGGCAATCACCAGACGAGCAATGACGTGGGAATCCCCGTCCTTTTCTATCGTCAGCCCGCAAGGCTCTCCGTAGAGAATTCGCAGGCGCTGATTGACATTGGCAATTCCCACATTGCCGGATGGTTCCTTGCTGCTGTCATAATCCGGTGCCAAAAAGCGGGCAATCCTCGCTTCGTCTTCGCTACTCAGCGTTCCGTCATTTAAAATCTCCAAATATAGATAGGCAGCTTCCGCATGTCCGCGCAGAATAACCGTTCCATAACCGCTGGTCTGCACGCCGTGAGCAATGGCATTTTCGATGACCGGCTGTAAGATCAATCGCGGCACCATATAATCCATGATGGTTTCATCCAGCTCCTGAATAACCGTCAGCCGTTTTCCAAAACGCTCCGAATTGATATAGAGATAAGCATTGACATACACCATCTCTTCCGATAAAGGAACCGTGGCACGTCGTTTTCGATCGATTGCAGCATCCATCAGAATGGATAGGGATTCGATCATTTTAGATACCTTGACATTGCCTTCCATACGAGCTTCCCAGTTGATAATCTCTAGCGTATTATTCATAAAATGTGGATTGATATGCGATTGCAGCGCAATGATCTTGGCATCACGCAGTGCCAATTCTTCTTCATATATATGATCAAATTGATATTTTAATCGTTCTGACATCCGGTTAAAGGACTCTATCAAATATTGAAATTCTAAATTTTCAGGAGAAGCAGTGAGTTGGAATCCTAAATTTCCGTCTTCCACCTGTTCCGCCCCCCGCATCAGAGTCTCGATCGGCTTGGTCACATTTTGCTTAAATACTTTCAATAAGACGAGCAGCAGCGGAAGCAAAAACAAGAGCATACCGCCAAATATATAGGGATATCCATAAAATGGCAATGCCATCACGTCACTTTTTATCTTTACCAATGTAGAGAGTTTAAAATAATTTTCTTTTTGAAAATCAAAGACATATAAATTCCCCTTATGCATTTTGTATCCGGAGTTCTCATCTTCCGTTGGAATTCCCATCGAGGCTTTTGTCATAAGCTTTCCCTTGAGAGAGATTATCTGATCATCCAAGCAGATGGTACAGTCGGTTCCAAGAGGAGCATCAATCAAAGGACCAAAGCAATAGGATGGATTCAGCCGCATAATCAGAGCCCCAAAGCAATCATAAGAACTGTCTATGAGATTGCGCACCATGTAAAGTCTTCCATCCAAACTGATATATCCCACTGCCGTATCCCGCTGCTCGAGATAGGCTTTCACTGCCTCATGGTCTTCCTTCCAGTACGTCTGAATATTCTGATAAGAACCACCCGCACTGCTGTTGTAGACATTGCAGGTGATTTGCTTTGGGTTTTCATATCCCCAGACAATCGTATCGGAAAAGCAGGGTGCCTGACCATATTCTCTGGAGAGATACCCCTTCCAGTCATTATAAAGATGGTGATATCCACCGTCTGCCTTCCGGTAAAGCTGCCAGGCAGTTTCCAGTGTCTTATCATAGGTTGCCTTGCGGGAGGCCGTCATACCATAGTTTAAGCGTTCCACACAGATCTGGCTGTTGTATTCTACCTGATCCACGACCCGTTCTGCAGCTAAGCCGTATTGATAGCTTAGCAAATAATACCCCACTACTCCGATCAACAGGCAAAAAGGCAGAAACCAACACATCAACATAATTCACAACATT
>JAVXIV010000266.1:0-2964 GCA_036785645.1 Hungatella sp. | reverse complement strand
TGCCGTGGTCTCTCCGGCTACCGTGGTCTCCGGTGCTGCCGTGGTCTCTCCGGCTGCGGTGGTCTCCGGTGCTGCTGTGGTCTCTCCGGCTACGGTGGTCTCCGGTACTGCCGGAGCCTCGGTCTGAACATTGGCTTTATGCGGAGCTACCGTCACCTTAGAAGTCTGATATCCATCTACATTGGCACGGAACGTACAACGGCTCTCGCCGCCATTGATGAATAAGAAAACAATATCTTCTTTGCCGGTCAGTGTGTAATCTTCGGCTGCATCCTTAGCAACACGAATAAAAGTCCGAAGTTCTGCTCCGTCCGGGAGATTGATACCCTCCGGTTCCGCAAAAAACTCATAGACAGCCTGATCGGAATTTCCCAACAGCTTCTCATACGAGTTCGCAAGGCTGGCGCTGCCTGAAATCAGTTCCAGCATCTCCATATCAAACACTTCTCCGCTGTGGATCGCCTCTTTGGCAGCTTCCTTCATATGTACCCCATCCAGTGCAAAGATGGCCAAAGTATGGTCTACATCCGCTGCAAAGGACACCGTAACATTGCCTCCAATGTTGGTGAAGATCATAATCAGTGTCAGCATAAAAGCGACAATGCGCTTGTATTCTTTCACCGGGCTATGCCGTTTTCTTCTTGTTCGCCCTATCTCCATATTCATCATCTTATTCTCCTTTTGTTGTTGAATACTTGGTTGACTGCCGTCCCGGCTATCGGATAAGCGGCATATCGGCGACTGCCATATACCGCATCTTCTCTCGTTTCTTCTCTCGCTTCTTCCATCAGCTTCCATAATTCCAGAAAGCTCCGAAAACGTATCTCTCGTCTCTTCTCCTGCCATCTCAAGATCCCCTGCCAGGTTTGATTCTCCCGAAACAAGACCTGAATATGAAAATTGGCATCACTGCTGCTGACCCAAAGAGAAGCCTCATTTTGAGAAGCAACCGTCTCCATCCCCCACAAGGAACGCAGCGTATCTCCGGAAAATCCTTCCTCTGTATGGTTTTTATGAGTCAGGGTTTCATGCATCAATTTCATCAATTCCAAAAAGCTTCCATAGGAATGCCAGGTATCGTCCTCCTGACGCTTCACGTGACCTTGCCAGGTGGCATTACAGCGATGATCAAGCGTGACCTGCCAGAAGCTTCTGTCATGGTTCTCCATCGCATATGGCGGCTGCCACATACGTCCTTCGATGCCGGATTCTACGGAAGATTTCTCTGTTTTTTGAAAATAGCGGTCATTCATGGCAATTGCGGGAAAGCAAATGTGCACACTGATCTGTTCCATCTGCTCTGCCATCTCCAAGAAGCTGTGAAAGGCGATCCCCATCCGGCTGCTGTCATGAAATATCATGCCATCCATCGTGCTTCCCTCATATGGTTCAAGGGCAATGGTAAAATACCGACAGGATTCCGCTATCCTACTAATCTTCGCAATTGACATATCTATCATTCCTCTTTTCTCGTTGTAATTTATTCGGTCATAAGCACCTATTTATATCAGTTTATAATGGTACTATACTCCATTTCGGTTACGTTGTGGTTACAAACAAAGTTTTTTAATGCCTTTATTTATTTTATCGTTTTTTTATAGACTTTTCCTTTTTTATTAACTATACTGATCTTATCACTATTTAGAACGAACGGAGAGATTTTCTATGAACGCAGGAACAAACGCTTCGGATATATACGTGAATATGCTAGGCGAATTTTCAATCAAGATTGGCAGTAAGGCAGTCAGCGACCGGAACAATCAGGCCAAAAAGCCTTGGATTTTGTTGGAATATTTAATCACTTTCCGAAATCGAAGTATTTCCCAGAGCGAGTTAATTGAACTCATCTGGGGCAGCGATGATAGTACCAACCCCGGCGGAGCGCTCAAGACCTTGATGTTTCGTTCTCGTCAGTTATTAACTCCTTTAGACTATCCGGTACAGCAGCTCATCATACAGCAGCGTGGAGCGTATTCTTGGAATCCGGAACTCTCCACGATGGTCGATATTGATTTATTTGAAGCATTTTCCAATAAAGGGTTGGATTCCGATCTGGATACCTCGCAGCAGATTACTTACTGTCTCAAGGCACTACAGCTCTACAAGGGTGATTTCTTAGCCAAATCCGCCTGGGAATCTTGGGTGATCCCAATCAGTACCTATTACCACACCCTTTATCAAAAAGTCGCGCATCATGTCATCCAGCTTTTGTTGGCTCGGCAAGATTACATACAGATCGTAGAGATATGCCAAAAAGCAACTCGTATTGATCCTTTTGACGAGAATTTGCATTATGATTTGATCTTAGCCCTATATCGAACCGGAAAGCAGCATGCTGCTTTGGAACATTATAACTATACCATTGATATGCTTTACAGCGAGTTTGCAATCACTCCGTCCGAACATCTGAAATCTCTTTACAAGGAGATTCGGGATACGGCCCGAGGGGTCACCACCGATTTGAGTGTGATTCAGGATTCTTTGGAAGAGGAAGATCCTTCACTTGGTGCCTATTGCTGTGAATATAGTGTTTTTAAGGATATCTATCGTCTGGAAAGCCGTGCGATTGAACGCTCCGGAGATTCGATCTATCTCTGTCTGCTGACCCTCACCGATTCCGACGGCATCATGCTTGCGTCGAACTTTCTCAACAAGGGAATGGAGGCACTGGGTGATGCGATTTGTTCTTCGTTGCGGCGTGGAGATGCCTATAGCCGCTACAGTGTCAGCCAGTATATGGTTCTACTTCCTACCGCAACTTATGAGGACGGTGTTCTGGTACTCAAACGCATTATTCAAGATTTCCACAGGCTTTATACCAGAAAAAACATCTTAGTGAATTATTCACTCCAAACGATACGTGCCGGAAAAACCCCCACCTAGATTCGCACCGGGTTGGGGTTTTTCCTTGGTCAATTCTCTATATACGGCAAACTACCCCATGGGGTTCATCTTAGCCAGTTT
>JAVXIV010000265.1:0-2999 GCA_036785645.1 Hungatella sp. | reverse complement strand
AGGAAAACAAATTAGAAACTGACGGTGGTGCACAGTATTAGTGCATCAGAATTGGAGGAATAACATGAAGACTCTTGAAGAATTAAAAGCAATTCGCGAGAAGATGCAGAGTCAGGTTAGTATGCGCGGTGAAGATCATGCTCACACCCGCGTTGTAGTCGGCATGGCTACCTGTGGTATTGCGAGTGGCGCACGCCCGGTTCTTACTACGCTTTCTACCTTGATTCAAGAAAAGAATTTAACTGATCGGATATCGGTAACTCAAACCGGATGTATCGGCTTATGCCAATATGAACCGATTGTAGAGGTGATGGAACCCGGCAAAGATAAGATCACTTATATCAAAATGAACGCCGAAAAAGCCGCCGAAGTTGTAGAACGGCATCTCATTGGCGGTCATCCGGTAGAAAAATATATGCTAAGTTCAGTAGACATCAAATAAGGAGGATCCCAGATGTATCGTTCACATGTATTAGTTTGCGGCGGAACAGGATGTACTTCCTCCGGAAGCCTGCAGATTATGGAAGCATTGAAAAAAGAAATTGAAAAAAATGGATTGACAGAAGAAGTATCAGTTGTACAAACCGGATGCCATGGTCTTTGTGCCTTAGGTCCGATCATGATTGTATATCCGGATGCCAGCTTCTATTCTATGGTGAAGGTAGAAGATATTCCGGAGATTGTCTCCGAGCACTTATTAAAAGGACGTGTGGTTACTCGTCTTTTATACAACGAAACTGTGACCCCAACCGGAGTCAAGGCTCTGATTGACACCGATTTCTACAAAAAGCAGCACCGTATTGCGCTGCGCAACTGTGGTGTGATCAATCCGGAAGTGATTGAAGAATATATCGGTACCGGCGGCTATGAAGCTTTAGGCAAAGTACTGACCAAGATGACACCGGATGATGTCATCAAGACCCTGTTAGACAGCGGTCTGCGCGGTCGCGGCGGCGGCGGTTTCCCCACCGGTCTCAAATGGAAGCTAGCGAAACAAAACGATGCGGATCAGAAATATGTCTGCTGTAATGCAGATGAAGGTGACCCGGGTGCGTTCATGGATCGTTCCGTTTTGGAAGGGGATCCCCATGCAGTTTTAGAAGCTATGGCCATTGCCGGCTATGCGATTGGTGCTTCTCAGGGTTATATCTATGTACGTGCAGAATATCCAATTGCCGTAGAACGTCTCAAGATCGCCATCAAGCAAGCCCGAGAGATGGAATTATTGGGTTCTCATATCTTCGGCTCCGATTTTTCCTTTGATATTGATCTCCGCTTAGGCGCAGGTGCCTTTGTCTGTGGAGAAGAAACGGCTCTGATGACCTCCATCGAAGGCAACCGCGGCGAGCCAAGACCGCGTCCTCCGTTCCCGGCTCAGAAGGGATTATTCGGAAAGCCAACGATTTTAAACAACGTAGAAACCTATGCCAACATCCCTCAGATCATGGTCAACGGTGCCGAATGGTTTGCTTCCATGGGAACCGAGAAGTCTAAAGGAACCAAAGTATTCGCTCTGGGCGGCAAGATACATAACACCGGCTTAGTAGAAGTTCCGATGGGCACTACGCTGCGCGAAGTCATCGAAGAAATCGGCGGCGGCATTCCGGACGGTAAGAAATTCAAAGCCGCACAAACCGGCGGTCCATCCGGCGGATGTATTCCGGCAGAACATTTTGATATTCCGATCGATTATGATAACCTGATTTCCATTGGTTCCATGATGGGTTCCGGTGGTTTGATTGTCTTAGATGAAGACAACTGTATGGTAGATATCGCCAAATTCTTCTTGGAATTCACGGTAGAAGAATCCTGCGGTAAGTGTACTCCTTGCCGAATCGGTACCAAGCGTATGGTGGAGATCCTCGACAAGATTACCAAAGGTCAGGCTACTATGGACGATCTGGATAAATTAGAGAAATTGTGCTATTACATCAAAGACAATGCCCTCTGTGGTTTGGGACAAACTGCTCCGAACCCGGTTCTTTCCACTCTTCACTTCTTCCGTGATGAATATGAGGCTCATATCAAAGAGAAGAGATGTCCGGCCGGCGTATGTAAGGCTCTGCTTTCCTTCCATATCGATCCGGATAAGTGTAAGGGATGTACCTTATGTGCCAGAAACTGCCCCAACAATGCCATCATTGGCAGCGTCAAAAATCCACACGTCATCGATCAAGAGAAATGTATCAAGTGTGGCGCTTGTATGGAGAAATGTAAGTTTGGTGCTATTTACAAAAAATAATGGAGGAGAATCGAGATGGAGAATATTACAATTAAAATTAACGGCATAGAAGTTAGCGCTCCTAAGGGCTCTACCATTCTTGAGGCAGCCAGAATTGCACATATTGAGATTCCTACGTTATGTTTTCTCAAAGAGATCAATGAGATCGGTGCCTGTCGTATCTGTGTCGTAGAAGTAAAGGGAGCAAGAAGTCTGGTAGCTTCCTGTGTATACCCAATCAACGAGGGAATGGAAGTGAAAACCAATAGTCCAAAGGTATTGGAATCCAGACGTCAAACCCTGCAGTTGATCTTATCGGATCACAGCAAGAATTGTCTGTCCTGTGTCCGAAGCGGAAACTGTGAATTACAAGCTTTATGTAAAGAATTAGGTGTAGAAGATGCGGATTATTATCAAGGAGCCAAGAATCCTTCCTGCATCGATGACAGTGCCGCCCACATGATGCGCGATAACAGCAAATGTATCCTGTGCCGTCGTTGTGTTTCTGTCTGTGAGAAGGTTCAGGGAATCGGTGTGATTGGTGCCAACGAACGTGGATTTTCAACCGCAATCGGATCTGCTTTCAATATGGGACTGGGCGAAACCAGCTGCGTATCCTGCGGTCAGTGTATTGCAGTTTGCCCAACCGGTGCTTTAAAAGAAAAAGATTATATTAACGACGTATTGGATGCAATCGCGGATCCTACCAAACATGTCATCGTTCAGACTGCTCCGGCTGTCCGCGCGGCACTGGGTGAAGAATTCGGTTATCCGATTG
>JAVXIV010000264.1:0-3008 GCA_036785645.1 Hungatella sp. | reverse complement strand
ACGTAGATAAGCCATTTGTAGCCTCTTTTACTTTTAACAACTGATGAAAACGGGAAATAATATCACATCTAATACTTTTGTCAAGCATTATGTTCATTTTGTTTAAGAAACTTTTTTATAAATCACTTTCTTGTGTACTTTAACCACAATATCTTTATTGGCAATTGACAAACTGCTTGATCTATATCATAATAAGTACATAAAAAGCATCAAGAAAGGTGGGACTTTTTTGACCATCAAGGAAATTGCCAAATTAGCCGGTGTATCGATCTCAACCGTCTCCAAAATTGTAAACAATAAAGACGCGCATCTCAACGTCGAAACCAGAAAACGAGTTTTAAAAATCGTAAAAGATTATAATTATACACCCTATGCCTCTGCCAAAACTGCATCAGAAGCCAAATCCTTCATTCTTGGTGTCCTTTTAAAATCTACCTCACCGGTCAGTCGCTTTTTGAGTGGCATTATCACATTCGCTCAAAAGAACGGTTATAGTGTCTTGGTGTATAACAGTGCAGAAAGCCCGGAAAATGAATTGAAGAACATCACCTCCTTGTGTAAGAACAATGTTGACGGTGTGATTTGGGAAGCAGTTTGCGAGCACAGTATCGAGCACAGGCATTACTTTGATGAAGCAAATATTGAGATATGCTGCATCAACCACGATTCTGAACCTTCTTCCTATTTTATTGATTTTGTTCAAATGGGCTACGAAGCAACGAAAAACCTACTACAATACGGACATTCCAAGGTAGCCTGTCTCGTCAAGAGTGGCAGCAGGCGATCCGATCTGATTTTAGAAGGCTTTAAAAAGTGCCTGTTTGACCATAACGTTCCATACAATGACAGTATGAATTTGTCTGCCGAGTCTAAGGAATGGTATCGGAACATTCTTTTACACAGTCCGACCGGAATCGTCAGTACGCACTATGCCTCCGCGATAACCTTGATGGAGGAACTGACCAAAATTCAATTTCACATCCCCGACGACCTATCTCTCATCAGCCTAAGAGATGATGCCAGAGAGAATATTGATTTTCCGGGAATCTCCAGCATCAAAATTCCCTATTATGAATTTGGGGTATTCGCTTGCAAGCGCGTCATCGAGCAATGTGAGAAAAGAGAAACTGTCAATCTGCCTTTTCAGGACGAATACCCACTAGAAAATACGCAGAGTCTCGCTCTGCCATTTTCCTCTCAGGCAAAGAAAATCATCGTCGTAGGAAGTATCAACATCGATATCACACTCAATGTAGACGAACTCCCACAACCCGGCCAAACCGCCATTACCAACAAGCATTCCGTCATTCCGGGCGGAAAGGGAAGCAACCAGGCGATTGGTGTCTCCAAGCTTGGCAAAGAAGTTTCCCTCATCGGCAGAGTTGGAAATGATTATGATTCTGCTCTCGTTTATGCCTGTATGGAAGAGCATCATGTCGATATTCAAGGGTTAAAGCGCGATCCCTATGTGGAAACCGGAAAAGCCTATATTCATGTTCAAAATGACGGTGAGAGTATGATCACTATCCTGACCGGTGCCAACCAGAACTTGTCTCCGTCCGACATATTGCCCTACGCTCGATGCTTTGAGAATACAGGCTATTGCCTGCTCCAAACAGAAATACCGCAGGATGCCATTATGACCGCAGCAAAGCTGGCTCATCAATATGGGGCAAAAAATATCCTAAAGCCTGCCGCTGCCAATCAGATCGACCACGCACTCATGGAGCTTATTGATATCTTTATTCCCAATCGAAAAGAAGCAGAGCTCCTGTCTCCCGGAATTTGTGGTGAAGAAAATAAGGCCAATGAATTTCTAAAAAGAGGCGCCAAGGCCGTAATCATCACGCTTGGTCATTCCGGTTGTTATATCAAGGCACCTGACTTTCAGGGTTATCTTCCGGCGGCGCAGTTCACACCGATTGATACCACCGGCGCCGCCGATGCCTTTATTGCCGCACTTTCCGTCTATCTTTTATTAGGCTACCCGATTCAGCATGCTGCTAAAATCGCCACCTACGCTGCAGGGTTTTGTGTATCTCGTCAAGGCGTCATTCCCGCACTGATTGATCGAAACTCATTAGAAGCCTATATCAAGCGTCTGGAACCGGATCTACTCTAAAAAAGATGCGGCGCTGCACTCCAACCATCGCAGTGTCGCATCCTTTTTCTCTTACCAATTATAATGTTTAATCAAAACCTGAGTACCCAGTTCTCCCATGCCCTTGGCTTCCAAATCCCGGCACATACCCAAAATCTCTTCCAGAACACCCAGTTCTAATCCGGCTTCTCTCGCCTCTTCCTCCGCCAAACCCATGTCCTTGATAAAATGTTTGAGGAAGAAACCCGGATTGAAATTTCCGTCCAGTATCTTTGGTGCTACGTTTGTCATCTGCGTGCTCTTTGCAGCTCCGGTGGATATGGATTCCAACATGTTGGATACGTCCAGACCCACAGCCTTGGCATACGCCATCGCTTCACATGCACCGGCCAAAGCCGCTGCTACTGCAATTTGATTGCACATCTTCGTGTGCTGACCATTGCCCGCCTTGCCTGTATAATCAATGCGTTTTCCCATCGCTTCAAAGAGCGGCAGACAGCGGTCAAAGGTCTCTCGATCACCACCTGCGAGAATCGTCAGCGTTCCCGCTTTGGCCCCGCTGTCGCCGCCGGTAACCGGTGCATCCATAGCCTCCAGTCCGACCGCCTTGGCTTCTTCATAGATACGCACCGCCAGCTTGGGACTGGTTGTGGTCATGTCAATCAAGCAAGTGCCGGAATCGGCATGAGCGATGATTCCCCCGGTTCCGAAGTAAATCTCCTCTACATCTTTCGGGTATCCCACAATCGTGATAACCGCATCCTGCCCTGTGGCGCACTCCGCCGCACTTTCGCACCAAATGGCACCTTCCGCAATCACTTCTGCAGCCTTTTCCTTCGTCCGCGTGTATACACTCACTTCATACCCTGCTTTTTGCAAGTTCCGTATCATGGAACTACCCATGATT
>JAVXIV010000263.1:2194-3015 GCA_036785645.1 Hungatella sp. | reverse complement strand
AAATAACAAGCGTTTAATCGGCATAACCGGTAACCGCCCATGATTTACTCATGTATTTAATTGTATGGGGGTGGGCGCCAGGCACACCCGATTCTCTGGGCCGGTACACCAAGCACCGGGTTTTTGTTATTTCACTGTTACATAATCTACCGTATATTTTGTTTCAATCGGCTTGCCGGCAATCATCTGTGCAGCAACATCTGCCGCCATATGAGACTGAGCAATATGGTCATTCAATACGGTTCCGTCTCCATTGATATCGCCTTTGTTTGGTGTCTCAAGGATGATCTCACCCTGGAACGTACCGGACTGTCTTGCATCTGCTCCTACATAAGAAGCGGTAATCTTTTCATCGGTCCATCTCTTAATCTCTGCTTCTTCCGGTTCGCGGTTGATAAAGACAGCCGGAACTTTGGCATCTCTGCATTTATTAGCTACTGTTTCAGTTGCAGAAGCCTGTACCAAGTTGAGAATCAGCACATCCACACCCTGTGTAATAAAGTTGTCGATCTGGTTGGTTTGTTCTGCCTGATCGCCCTTGCCATCTACGATCGTTACTTTTGCATTGTAAGTAGTCTCTAAATATTTTTGTAATTCTTCACGATACAGGGTCATAAAGTTATCATCAAATTTGTAAATACAAATACCAACGGTAAAATCTTTGCCACCGGTGGTCGGATCAATGGCTGCGACCGCTTTGGCTGCCGCGTCTCCGGCTGCTGCTGCCTTGCCGGCTGCTGCAACTTTCACATAGTCTACGGTATATTTGGTGTCTACCTTCTCACCAAATGCCATCTTGATTGCCTGATCTGCTGCAGTAT
>JAVXIV010000263.1:0-2184 GCA_036785645.1 Hungatella sp. | reverse complement strand
CATGGTCATTCAATACGGTTCCGGTTACGGTTCCTTCTTTGACATAATTAACCGTTTCTTCCAATGCGTCTACACCTACTAAATAGATATCTTTGCCTACGGTTCTGTTGGCCGCTTCGATGGCAACCTTGGCACCGTTCGCCATAGCATCGTTGTTGCAGAAGATAACTTCGATCTTTTCGCCATACTGTATCAGTGCATTGGCTGCCAATTCCTGACCCTTGGTCTGATCCCAATCACCGCGCTGCTCAAATAATTTCTCGGTCTTAAAACCACCATCTTCCAATGCTTTGATAGAGAACTGGGTTCTGTACTGTGCATCTACGTTCTCCGGATCTCCCATGATCATAACATAAGATACGGTTCCGTCTCCATTGATATCGCCCTTATTGGGTGTCTCAAGGATGATCTCGCCCTGGAACGTACCGGACTGTCTTGCATCTGCGCCTACGTAAGTAGCTGCAATTGCTTTATCTGCCCATCTCTTGATTTCTGCTTCTTCCGGTTCCCGGTTGATAAATACCGCCGGAATCCCTGCTGCGTTACATTTATCGGCTATCGTTTCGGTTGCGGAAGCCTGAACTAAGTTGAGAATCATGACATCCACACCCTGTGTAATAAAGTTATCAATCTGGTTGGTCTGTTCTGCTTGATCGCCCTTGCCATCCATGATGGTGATATTCGCTTCCGGAATACCATACTCGCTCATTAAATAGCTTTTCAATTCTTCACGATATAACGTCATGAAGTTATCATCGAACTTGTAAATACAAATACCAATCTTTAAATCACTCTCTGCCTTTGCAACGGCCGATTCTGCTACCGATGCTACCTCAGAGGCTACGGTTTTGGTCTCTTTGCTTCCGCAGGCTGCGGTAGAGAGCACCATCGCCGCTGCCAGCGCCATTGCCGCTACTTTTTTAAATCGTTTCATGTTAAAACCCTCCCTTATGAAAGTTTATAGTTTTTTGTCTGTTTTCGACATATTCATCAACCAGACATCTATATTTTAGCTCGTTTTTGTGCAAATTTATCCATTTATTGGAGTTATTTACTTTATTTCTTTTTGTAAAGCAAGAGAGTAGAGAATCCGTTCCGTTACCTTCTTGCCGGTAATCTGTTCCAATGCCATCTGATAATAATCCAGCTGCGTCCGATAGCGATTCAACAGAAGTATTTCCTGTCCCGGATGAATGCGGTCTGTCTTATAATCAATCAAAACCAGATGATCTGCCTCTTCCAAATAAGCATCGATGATTCCCTGAACCAATACCAGCTCCTCGGATTCCCCCAGATTCATCTTCACAGCCGGAATTCCAATTACAAACTGCTGCTCTTTGTAACAGCGATGCTCTGCCTGTGCTTTCTTCATCCTCTGCCCCAAGGGCGATTGTACAAACTGCCACAGCACTTGCGGATCAATCTGATCCCGACTTTCGGGGGTCAGTTGCTTCTCCGTTACAAATTTTTCCAAAACCACGGTGCAGTCCTCTCGGCTCTCGGCTCCCGCCAAATCCCACAGTTCTAAAATCCGATGATACGCAGTACCTCGTCCGGCTCCGCCGCTGTGCAAAAACTCGGTGCCTTCTTTTAAAAATTCCGGAATCATGGGCTGATAGGGATTATCCGGTTCCAATGCTTCTTGACTGCGGTATTTCAGTTCAGAGACCGACATTTTGGTGTGCAGATTCACATCTGCTTCATAGGGATATCGGAATTCCAGAGCTTCCTGCAAATCCTTCAAAAATATCGGATCATAATCTCCCTTTAATTGCTGCACTGATAATTCCTCTTTGGAACTGCGTTTTTCGATTTGGCGCACGACTTCTTCTCCTACCAGTTCCTCCACTGCAATCTCCTCCACGGTAATCCGTCCGGTCGGCCTTGACAGACTCATCAGCAGCCAGTCCAGACAACTTCCGGCCGTAGAAAGAATGGTGTAAGGAATCCTCGTCTCATTCCACGGAATCTGCGCCCAACGCTCCATTTTTTTATCCAGATAGCGATCGGCAGCCGTTAAAATCAGCTTTTCTTTGGCTCTGGTCATCGCTACATAGAGAACACGCAGCTCTTCTCCTAAATTATCCAATTCCATTTTGCGTTTTAATACATTTTTTTTCAAGGTGGAAGCTTTCAGTCTTCGCTCTAAATCAAAATAATCCGTCCCAATACCTAAGTCGGAAT
>JAVXIV010000262.1:0-3016 GCA_036785645.1 Hungatella sp. | reverse complement strand
TGTTGACTTTGGCTTTGCCATCGCTGCGGGAAACGGTTGGTGAAGTGGCCGATGTGAAGTGGTCTTCCCAGACTGCGGGCAGTTGGACAGAAGCTTATAATGCAGGTAGCTATGAAGTGAAGCTATATCGGGATTCCGCGTTGGTGAGGTCCACTCAGAAGACTGCAACTAATCAGTTTGATTTTATCAGTATGATGACCAAGGAAGGAAAGTATACCTATAAGGTGCGTGCACTCAATACGGTAAAACCCGAGAATAAATCCGAGTGGCTGGAATCAGGGGAGACTTCCATCGATGCAGCCACGGCTGCGCAGATACGAGCCACCTACGGAAACACCAATTCCAATGCAACAGAGCCGGGGCAACTGATACCGGCTACCATAACGTATGGTTGGAATCAGGATGCGGTTGGATGGTGGTATCGCAATACCGATGGATCCTATACAACCAATAACTGGCAATCGATTAATGATAAATGGTACTATTTTAACTCAAAGGGTTATATGCAGACCGGGTGGATTTTGTGGAAGCATCTCTATTATTACTGCGATGATGCAAGCGGTGCCATGCTGGTCAATACGATGACTCCGGACGGATGCCGTCTCGACTCTGCCGGTGTGTGGATTCCGTAAGCGAAAACA
Organism: Hungatella sp.; assembly: GCA_036785645.1. Taxonomy (GTDB): domain Bacteria; phylum Bacillota; class Clostridia; order Lachnospirales; family Lachnospiraceae; genus Hungatella_A. The sequence continues at coordinate 2,375 of JAVXIV010000262.1, read as the reverse complement.
GACAAAAACAAGCGGGCAACAAAATAGATAGGAATGGAGCATAGACTGTGATCAAAATAGGACTCATTGGGATGGGCAATATGGGATATGCTATCCTAAAAGGATTGTTAAAAGAATATAGCTACCTGCAGCTGCTTTTCACAGATGTCAATGCAGATCGCATGCAGCGGGTATCTTTGGAGACGAGAGTTTCGCATGTGGAAACCAATGCGGAATGCGCCAATCAGTGTCAATATCTCATACTTGCCGTCAAACCACAGTATTATGAGGATGTTCTAAAGAATATTGTGAACATTGTGACCGATCACCATATTGTGATCTCGATTGCACCCGGTATTACGATTGCACAGCTGCAAGAAAAGCTTGGTATCGAGAAGCGGATTGTGCGTGCAATGCCGAATACACCTGCCTTGGTGGGAGCAGGGATGACCGGTGTTTGCTATGAGACCGATCGTTATAGGGAAGAAGAGCGAGAGGTACTGGATTCGATTTTTTCTTCTTTTGGCAAGGTGAAGCTGGTGGAGGAACGGCTGATGAATGCAGTGGTATGTGTCAGCGGCAGTTCACCTGCTTATGTGTATATGATGATAGAAGCCTTGGCAGACAGTGGGGTGAAGTATGGTCTTTCTCGTGCGGCAGCCTTGGAGATGGCGGCACAGACGGTACTGGGAAGTGCCAAGATGCTACTGGAGACCGGAATGCATCCGGCAGTTTTAAAGGACAACGTCTGCTCACCCGGCGGCACCACGATTGCGGCGGTAGCGGCTTTGGAGCAATACGGTTTTCGGAATGCAATCATGCAGGCGACGGATGCCTGTTATGCAAAATGCGAGACAATAAAATAAGCCAAGGAGATGCAGCATGATTGATCAAGTGAAACGCTTAAAGAGAGAATTAAAATATCAGGGAACGATTTTGAAGATCTATGAGGATACCGTGATTGCCAATGGGCATGAAGCACATTGGGATTTCATTCATCATGATGGTGCGGCAGCGGTGCTTCCGATTACCGAAGACGGAAGGATTCTGATGGTACGTCAATACCGCAATGCATTAGATCGGGAAACTCTGGAGATTCCCGCCGGTAAACTAGATGATCCGCTAGAACCCAAGATTGAATGTGCCTATCGGGAGCTGGAGGAAGAAACCGGATATCGAAGCGAGCATCTGGAATACTTGATGAGCGTCAATACTACCATTGCATTTTGCGATGAAGCGATTGATATTTTTGTTGCCCGCAACCTGATTCCCTCGAAGCAGCATTTGGATGAGGATGAAATCATTGAAGTGGAAGCTTGGGCAGTAGACGATTTGTTGGATCTGATCTGGGCAGGAAAGATGACAGATGCCAAGACGATTGCGGCGATCACCGCCTATGCGGTTCGATATCATCGGAAATAGACATCGAAAATAGGCATAGGACATGCACTGCTCTCATACAGTGTACAAAGGGCAGACAGGACTGAATCGTGCATGATGAAAATACGGAGAATTTCTTATGAGGATCGGCTCTTTTTCTGCTTTTTGGGTGGAATCTTGGGCGGAACCGTGCTAGCCAATCTGCTGAGCGGAGAATTGCGAAATCAGATTGGCTATTTTGATGCGTTATTTTTGACAGAAACTCCATTGACCTGGGAGGAGAAACACCGCCTATTCGGCTTTGTTTTTCGACAGCGATTATTGGAAACGGCATTGGCCTGGCTGATTGGCTTGACCGTGATGGCAGCCCCGGTCTTTCACCTGCTGACTTTTTGCATGGGTGGAAGTATGGCAGTGCTGATATCTGTGATTACCTTTGAAAAAGGTGTTTTTGGATTGCCGTTTTATGTGGCAACGATGTTGCCGCAAATTGTGCCGTATATGGTCTTGTTTTTGGTTTTAGCATCTTGGGCAGGAGAAACTTCTCACCCGATTCGCCCTCGGGCTTCTATGCTGCTCTTAGCCTTAGTCGCGATGGGAGCTGTGTTTGAAGTGTATTTAAACCCTTATTTTCTGAAAATCTTTTAAAAAAGTAAAAAATATAATTAATTTTTTTACAACATGTTGGGAAGATAAAATGCGTGATTCCAACATGTTGTACTTTTTATGTAAAGTAAGGAGAAAATGACTGCAAAGTGGGAAAAATGTGTTTGATTTTATCGAAATATGTATATATAATAGCAGATAAAGGTTGATTTTGCCTCATATATGGAAACTGGAGTAGGGGAATGAATATGAACATAGATATCAAGGAGTTCACACAGTATTTGTCGGATGTGAAACATGCTTCAAAAAATACGCAGATTTGTTATCAGCGGGATTTGATACAGATGTCAGCATTTTTGGAGCAAAAAGGAATTGCAGACGTAGGTAAGGTGACAAAGACGGTGCTGAAC
>JAVXIV010000261.1:0-3037 GCA_036785645.1 Hungatella sp. | reverse complement strand
TATGTTCCAAGCCATAATGTCCGGCATCCAAAATCACCAAGCCATTGGCTACGGCATCGATACCTTCATGATGCCCGATATCTCCGGTGATGAGCACCTGCGCCCCACACTGCAAAGCCACACCTGCCATCCCTTTTCCGGAGCCGGGAGAGATGGCGATCCGGCTCACCGACTCTTTCATCTGCCCGCTTCCATAAACGGTGATAAACGGAAGTTCAAAATCCGTTTTCACCTTCTGGGCCAAGGCTTGCAAGGACATCGGCACCTTGAGACAGCCGATTTTGCCGATACCATAAGGAACCGCCTCGACCTCTCCTGTCTTCTCTAAAATGCCGATTTCTTCTAAACCCATCCGTTCTGCTGCCAAATCGGCCATTCCTCCCGGTGCTACGTCAAAATTGGTGTGCATCGCATAATAAGCAATATCGTGCTGCACCAAGGTCAGCATCCGCCTTCCAATGAAATCCAGATCATTGACTTGTTTCAGTGGTGTGAAAATCAATGGATGATGCGTGAGCAGCAAATCAACCTGTTCGGTCACTGCCTGTTTCAACACTGCATCCGTTACATCCAGTGCAATCAAAACCTTGTGAATTTCCTTTCGGCTGCTACCGACGAGCAGCCCCGGATTATCCCAGTCACAGGCATAAGATCGTGGGGCAAACTGTTCGAGTTGTTCGATCAACTTATCGCATCGCATGTTGTGCCTCCTTGATTTGTTTTAATTCTTCTTCTAATTTTTCTCTGCGGTCTGTGGAGGTCTGGGTTCCCTCCTCATATATGCGGTGCAAAATATTGCTGATTTGGATTGCTTCTTTCTGAACGAATTCGCAAAGCACCGGATTCTTTTCTTGTATCAAATATCTTCCATACCTCGCTTCTATCTGGTTCAAGGGTTCCATAAAGCCACGGATTACGCTGAGTACCGTATAATATTTTCCATCCTCGCACAGCATCGCTTCCCGCTCAATCAAAAATCCATGTTCCGTCAAATACGTGCGCACCTTCTCGATTTCCGACTGGGGGGAAAGCACCCATTGTGCCACATCCTCCCAAAGAGAATGCCCCTCTTCCAAAATATGTAGGATCAGTTCTCCGCCCATACCGGCAATCACAACACTGTCTGCCTCACCCGGATGCAGCTGTGACACCCCATCACTCAACCGCGTTTGAATCTGATCTTCCAACCCAGCTTCTAAGATATGCTGATCCGCACGCTCCAACGGCCCGGTTCTCATATCCATGGCGATCGCAGAATCGACCTTTCCCCGCCTCACCAGTTCGATGGGAATATAACCATGATCGGTTCCAATGTCGGCAACGCGGCTTCCGGTCACAAAAGAAGCAACGGTTTCTAATCTCTGTGATAATCTCATGCCATACTCCTATAGGTTTAATCCAGATAGTCTTTCAGTTTTTTGCTTCGGCTTGGATGCCGCAATTTGCGAAGTGCCTTGGCTTCAATCTGGCGGATTCTCTCTCTGGTCACTTTAAATTCTTTGCCCACTTCTTCCAACGTTCTGGGACGCCCATCGCTCAAGCCAAAGCGCAGCTTCAAAACCTTTTGCTCTCGCTCAGTCAGAGTATCTAAGACCTCCATCAGTTGTTCATGCAGTAGCGTAAAGGTAGCCGCATCTGCCGGCACAGCAACCTGATCATCCTGAATGAAATCTCCCAGATGGCTATCTTCTTCCTCTCCAATGGGGGTCTCCAAAGAAACCGGTTCCTGAGCGATCTTCATGATCTCCCGCACACGTTCGACGGAGATCTCCATCCGTTCTGCGATCTCTTCTGCCTGAGGTTCCCGCCCTAAATCCTGCAGCAGTTGTCTGGATACCCGAATCAGACGGTTAATGGTTTCCACCATATGCACCGGAATGCGAATAGTTCTGCCCTGATCTGCAATGGAACGCGTAATGGCCTGACGAATCCACCAAGTGGCATAGGTGCTGAATTTAAAGCCCTTGGTATAGTCAAATTTATCTACGGCCTTGATCAGTCCCAAATTGCCCTCCTGAATCAGATCCAAGAATTGCATGCCGCGTCCGACATAACGTTTTGCGATGCTGACCACCAGTCTTAGATTGGCTTCTGCCAATCGTTTCTTCGCATCTTCATCGCCAAGTGCCATCCGTTTAGAGAGTTCGATCTCTTCTTCACCGGATAAAAGCGGAACCTTGCCAATCTCTTTGAGATACATACGAACAGGATCTTCCATATTAATTCCATCCGGAACGGACAAATCAATCTTTTCTAAATCAATCTCTTCCTCTTCTTCCAGTTCTTCCAAATCTTCCTCGATCAATACGTCCGGATCAATCTCTCCGTCCGGTTCTATTCTTAAAACATCCACTTTATTCGCTTCAAAGAAGTCATAAATTCGATCTAGTTTTTCAGGATCCAATACTTCATCGTGGAAGAAATCCAGAATTTCCCGGTTTTCCAAGACATTCTTTTTTTTCTTGGCTTCTGATAAAAGCAATTCCAGTTTTTCGTCGAACCCCAATTCCTTTTCATCCATGTTATTCATCCTTCCATAGCTTGCCTATAGTGTTGCCTTAATCAAGGGAAATATGCAATGTTTTGAGGGTGCTTTGTGCGCGGATGATCTCCTGTAATTCTGCGATATCCTTGGCGCTGCGGCTGGCTTCATCCAAGCTGTTTTTTCGTACCTTCATCACGGTTTCAGAAAATGCTTTTTTTTGTTCCTCATTATTTAATGACTCATTCAAACTGGCATTGAAGAGGGATGCCACTTCTTTGTATTGATCTTCGTCATTAATAAAACTGCTTAGAATTCCCGCCGGATTTAATTTACCCTGCTCATAGCTTTCAAATACCATTTGTGCTACCCGGTGATAAAGATCTTCCCGAAAATCATCAGGGGAAATGATTCCCTTCACCTTCTCAAAAAGAGCAGGAGTTTCGATCAGCCATGTCAGAAGCAGCCGCTGGGAACGGCGATTTCCATCTTCCTTTTCTTTGCGTTTTGCTGCTGCACGGGGAGCGGAGACATTCTGCTTTTCCGCAGAAGTGC
>JAVXIV010000260.1:0-3063 GCA_036785645.1 Hungatella sp. | reverse complement strand
AGCGCTTTTACCCAGACTGGGCACTCTGCGCCATGTGGCTTTTCAATATTGCCAATATTCTTCCCGCTATGATAAGTTTAAAGAGGGGATGGTTATGAATGCATTCAATCCGCTCTTATCCAATGCAGCTCTTATGGATATTGGAGTTTATTGTGTTCATCCGATGGTAAAACTTTTTGGAATGCCCCAAAAAATTTCTGCAGACAGTATTTTTTTATCCAATGGTATGGAAGGGATGGGTACGGTGATTGCCGATTATGGAGCGATGCAGGCAGTACTCGTGTACTCGAAGATCGTGAATTCCTATCTTCCCAGCCAGATTGAGGGAGAAGCGGGAAGCATGCTGATTCGTGAGATTTCGGAGCCGAAGGAGATCGAGTTGTATCTCCGAAATGGTGATCACGAAGTGATAAAAATCGATAAAAAAGGCAATAATATGTATTATGAGATTATGGAGCTCCTACGTTTGATTGAAAATGGAGAGGATGGAAGCATTCACAATCAATATTCGCTCTATGAGATGGAAGTGATGGATGAAGTTCGTAAGTGTGCAGGAATCGATTTTTCTGTGAAAACTCTGTGAAAAAGTGGAAAAGAGCAAAATGATTTGCTACAATGAAAATATGAGCTGAGAATTGCAGCGGAATGCAGATCTCATAAACGATGTCACAAGAGTAAACAGATAGAGGACTCAATATGGAACAATTAAAGATTTTGGTAGTAGATGACGAGGCCAGAATGCGCAAACTGGTAAAAGATTTTTTGATGGTCAAGGGATTTCGGGTGGTGGAGGCCGGCGATGGAGAAGAGGCGATGGAGATTTTCTTCGAGCAGAAAGACCTTGCGCTGATTTTATTGGATGTTATGATGCCTAAGATGGATGGTTGGGAAGTTTGCAAAACGATTCGCCAATATTCCCAGATCCCTATCATTATGCTGACGGCCCGCAGTGAGGAACGAGATGAGCTGCAAGGCTTTAATCTGGGAGTGGATGAGTACATTTCAAAGCCCTTCAGTCCCAAGATCTTGGTGGCGCGCGTGGAAGCGATTTTGAGAAGAAGTCAGGCAGGCAGCGGAGAGGCCGTGGATGTGGGTGGAATCTGCATCAATAAAGAAGCACATCAGGTGACCATTGATCAGGAGCCGATTGACCTAAGTTATAAGGAATTTGAATTGTTGACGTATTTTGTAGAGAATCAGGGTTTGGCATTATCCCGTGAAAAGATTTTGAATCATGTTTGGAATTATGACTATTTTGGAGATGCCAGAACGATTGATACTCATGTCAAGAAGCTGAGAAGCAAACTGGGAGACAAGGGAGACTACATCAAGACGATCTGGGGGATGGGTTATAAATTTGAGGTAAATGGATGAAGCACTCAATTAGGTTTCGCTTTACCATGATTTTTGTGGGACTGACAGCGGTGCTGTTGGTTGGTATCTGGTGTGTGAATAACTGGCTGCTGGAAGATTTTTATATTAATGAAAAAGTGGCGGTGCTGCAGCGTGCCTACGAAGATATGGACAAACTGGTGATGGAAAAGGTGAATGCAGGAGGCAGTATCAGTCAGGAGATTGAGGATAATACCTCGATCGATAGCGGAGAACAAACTTCTGCAGTGCGATTGTTGCGTACGTTGAACGATCAATATAATATCATGATGGTGATTGTAGACAGCGTAAATGACCGTGCGATTGTATCTTCTTCGCGCGACGGCCAATTTTTGGTCGATAAAGCGAGGGGCTATATTCTGGGTTACAGTACGCCGGGAACCGAGATCCTAAAGGAAGCGGACAACTATACCGTTCAAAAGACGTTTGATGTGCGATCCAAATCTTTCTATTTGGAAAGCTGGGGGTACTATTCGGATAACAGCACCATTTTCATCATGTCAACTCCACTGGCAAGTATTCGGGAGAGTGTGGCATTATCCAATCGCTTTTTAGCATATGTTGGTATGGCGGCATTACTGTTGATTAGTGTTGTCATGTATTTTGCCACCAAAAAAGTGACTTCTCCCATCCTAGAATTATCAAATTTATCAGAAAAGATGTCTGATTTGGATTTTGAAGCAAAATATACCGGCACAGCAGAGGATGAAATCGGAACTCTTGGCAACAGTATGAATGTTTTATCGGGTAAACTAAAAGAAACCATAGGGGCGCTGAAATCTGCCAACAATGAATTGCAGCAAGATATTGAACAGAAGATTCAGGTTGATGAGATGCGTAAGGATTTCATTGCCAATGTGTCTCATGAACTGAAAACACCGATTGCTCTGATCCAAGGGTATGCAGAAGGATTGACCGAAGGCATGTGCGAAGATGAGGAAAGCAGAAATTATTACTGTGAAGTGATTATGGATGAAGCCAATAAGATGAATCAGATGGTGCGGCAGCTTCTGACGCTTACGGCCTTGGAATTCGGAAAGGATACAGCCGTATTAGAACGCTTTGATTTGGTGGAGCTTCTGCGAGATATGATTGCCTCTTCCCAGATTCTCATTCGGCAGAAAAATGCGACTGTAGAGTTTGAAACCCAGGGTTCCATCTATGTATGGGCAGATGAATTTAAAATAGAAGAAGTGATTACGAACTATTTGAGCAATGCACTCCATCATCTGGCCGGAGAAAACCGCATTATTATTCGTACTGTGCAGGAAGAAGGAAAGGTGCGTGTATCCGTATTCAATACGGGCATGCCCATTCCCGAAGAGGATCTCACCAATATATGGCTGAAATTCTATAAGGTAGACAAAGCGCACAGCCGCGCATACGGAGGCAGTGGAATTGGACTTTCCATTGTGAAAGCGATTATGGATTCTCATCATCAAACCTGCGGTGTTTCCAACTGGGAGAATGGGGTAGAATTCTGGTTTACGCTTGATACGAAGATGGAATAAAACAAATCTTGTCAGGAAAGTAAAAAAAATGTAAAAAGAGGTTGACTTTTCTGCACACGTTTGGTATTATAACTCTTGCCTCGCGAAAACGGGGCGAGCAAGTTAAAAAATAAATAAAAAAGTTGTTGACAGAATACGAACAAGATGATATACTAATCGA
>JAVXIV010000259.1:0-3073 GCA_036785645.1 Hungatella sp. | reverse complement strand
GGGGCTTATTCAAATATAAAACAGACGGATCCGCACCATGTTCCACCAAAATCTCCAAAACTTTTTGATTCCGTTTCAAGGGATCCTTGACAAGTGTATTTAATTTGCCGTCCGAAAAAGTACCGGCTCCCCCTTCTCCAAACTGTACATTAGAATTGAGATCCAGATCCCCTCCGGACCAAAACTCATGGACTTTTTTTGTACGCAGATCCACCGATTCTCCACGTTCCAAAAGAATGGGGCGGTAGCCTGCTTCTGCAAGCATGAGGCCGCAAAAGAGACCAGCCGGACCACTTCCCACGATCACCGGTGGATGCTCCAGATGTTTCGTTCCGATGGTCGGAAATACATAGGGTTTCTCTGTCATCATGGCAATGCTGACACTCTTGGCTCTCTTCACCAGTTCTTCTTCCCAATCCGCTTCCGCATCAACCGTGTAGATGAAGAGCAATTCCTGCCTCTTTCTGGCATCCAAAGACTGTTTTACAATATGTAAAGATTTGATGGCACTCGGTTGAATGCGAAGCAGCTTTGCTGCTTTTCCGGTAAGTTCCTCCGGGGTATGGTGAATCGGTAATTTTAATTGATTGATACGGATCATAAGCTTGCTCCTCCTGCATAGGTTCCTGCAATGCAGCCGCTGGACCAGGCCCACTGTAGGTTATATCCCCCACAGATCCCATCTACATCCAACAATTCTCCTGCAAAATACAGATTTTTAACGAGTTTCGATTCCAAGGTCGTTGAGGATACTTCTCTGGTGTCAACACCACCACAACACACTTGTGCCTGTTCATAGGGATTCGTTCCGATTACAAACGTTTCGTAAGACTTGATTTGCTTTATAAACTCGTTCCATTGGCGATTTGTGATGGAAGATGCCGCATCTCCGGCACGAATTCCAGCCAATTTTAACAATACCGGTATCAATTTTTTATGTAATGTGCCAATCAGCCATTCTTCACAAGTCTTCCCTTCCGTTGCTTTTCTACGGTCTTTTAGGAAAGTTTCCAATTCCGGTTGTGACAATTGCGGCATGAAATCAATCAGTACTCGGACTTCTCGTCCTTCTTTTTGGGCTGCCGAAGCATAGCGGCTGATCTGAAACGTTGGAATTCCGGAAATCCCATACTCTGTCAATTGCAATTCTCCGGATTCCTGCGCCAAGGTAAGCCCATCTGCCTGCAGCGTTAGCATAGCCTCCGTTCGGATACCTGCAAGCTGTTTATAATGCTTTTCTTTGCAGCGCAGCGCCACAAGCGCCGGTAAGGGCTCAATGATGGAATGACCCAGTGATTTTGCAAGCCGATAACCGCTTCCATCCGAACCGGTAACCGGTGCTGCTTTGGATCCGGTTGCCAAGATCACGGCATCGGCATGATAGCTGCCTTGGTTCGTCTCAATCTGCCAAGACGGTTTCATCTTCTGAACTTCGCACTCATAGAGAATGTCGATCTTCCGGTGAAGTATTTCCATCCGAAGTACTTCCAATACGGCGGATGCCTGTTCGGAATATGGATAAATATAGCCATTTTTATTCTTGGTTAAAATCCCCAATTCCCGAAAAAAGGCAATTGTCCGCTCCGCCGAATAACGTTCTATGAGTGGAAATGGAAATTCCGGCTGACTGCTGCGGTAGCAAGAGGCAGACTGGCGGAGATTGGTTAGATTGCACCTGCCATTGCCGGTGGCAAGAAGCTTCTTGCCGATCCGATCCGTATGCTCCAGCAAGATCACCTTCGCCCCTATTCCGGCTGCGGTTATAGCCGCCATCATGCCGGAGGCTCCACCTCCGATTACAATCACTGTCTTTTTCATATTCGTCTCCCCACATCATTTCGATTCAACTCACTGTATCATACTATCTATCCCTTTTAAAGCTGATTTTAACTGGTGTAAGATTCAAGGTAATTATAAATCTCCATCATGGTAGAAAACCAGATTCCTGCTCTGAGTTTTTCTTGCTCCTGCTCCGGAAAATCAGTGATCGGAATATGGGTATACAGACAGATGGTAGATTGATCCTGACTAAACACCAATAAGTATCCGGTTTCTGACACCAGATAATAGGCTGCTGTTTCAGTTTTAAGACGAGGCTCTATTTCTTTTTGATTTATAACTGCTTGATTTTCGGTTACCGACTCCGTCTCAAAGATCGTATTGGAAATAGCACTCTCCGGACTCACCCGGCTCTTGGTCACCCAGTAGCCGGTCAGTAGGCAAACAACACCGATACTTAAAAACAGCAGTAAGCAGATACCATACTTTTTCATGGGAATATCCCTCCTTGCAAGTATAGTATCTGCTTATCCTCTGATTTTAAACATTACATGAGGCGAAGTTTTCTTGCCAACCGGCCAAGCTTCGTTCCGCCCGGCATTCCCCGCAGTTCTTCTTCATTCACACATCGTAATTTGATCAACAGCACTGCATATACGATGACCGCCAAACCAATGGCAATTACCACCGCCAACAGGTTGGTCCTTTTGCTGCCCAATATCCCATGGAGTGATTGATAACAAAGCTGGTAGCTTCCATATGCCACGGCACCCATGACCCCGGAGGCAAGTGTCGGAATCACAAAGGTCTTTTTTATCTCCTGACGATAGCGTAGATGACGTCCGATCGATAATCCATTGAGGATGCAGACAACCAGTGCAAAGATCAGATTGGCATAGACCACGCTATAGACACCCAGCTTCAATCCGTACAGCATTCCACATAAGATCACGACATGCAGTACGAGGGAAATTGCTGCATTGCGAATCGGAATCTGTAAATGATTGATTCCCTGAAGCACCGCATTGGTAATTGTAGAAAGGGAGAAAAATACGACAGCAGCCGAACCCAGCATCGTCATACGAATCAGCATCGTATTGTCTGTACCTGCAAACAACAGGTTGGATATGGGTGCCGCCAAAACCGTAAGTCCTACTGCAGATGGAATGGCAATCACCATCGAGAATCGGATTGCGCTGCTTATTTTAGCAGTGATCTGGCTGCGGCTCTTCTCTGCTACAGCTCTGGATAGAGAGGGGATCAAAGAAGATGACAGCGCATTGGCAATCGCTAC